>NZ_JAAKGQ010000006.1:0-104855 GCF_011043515.1 Sphingobacterium sp. SGL-16
GGTCGGAACGGGAATTAATCCCGTTCCTCCTATCCGATTTGTAAACTTTCTTTTCTAGCTAATTTAGTTTACTGTATTATCCTAGGTATAGTCTTTTTCCCTATTTTTGAAGTAAAACATTTATTATTATGGGTATTAATAAGGGATTCTTAATAGAAGTAGAAAGAGAAACAGCAAGTACACGTTTGTTAGTAGAAAGGATTAAAGACGAGCATTTATCTTATAAGCCACATCCTAAATCGATGACTTTAGGCGACTTGGCCGCCCATATTGTGGGGTTGCACAATTGGGTAAAGAAAGCTTTATCGGTAGACGTGTTTGATATGCAAACTATGTATACACCTTGGAAAGTAGAATCTGCCCAAGAACTATTGGATGTGTTGAATGCTGGATATACAGATAATGTGGCAACTATTGAAGGAATGTCTGATGAAGCATGGCAGAAAATCTGGACTTTTCAAGTAGGAAGTCATATTATTGCACAATTACCTCGACTTGGAACATATCGATTTATTATTCAGAATCACTTGATTCACCACCGTGGGCAATTGACGGTATATATGCGTTTATTGGATATTCCTTTGCCGGGCTTGTATGGTCCTTCGGCAGATGAAAAATAAATCAAAAAGGATTCAATTGAATCCCTTTTGTTTATAATGTACTGAATGAAATACTACTCGAATTGTTTTTATCAAAATAAAGTCGATGCGTATTCTTAATGAAATCCTCCTCTTTAGCTTTAAAAACATCAATCATTTGATTGGGATTTCTATCTACTAGTGGGAACCACGTATGTTGAATTTGAATCATCAATTTATGTCCTTTTTTGATGGTATGAGCTACATCAGGTAAGGTAAATTTCACTGTAGTAATTTCATTAGGTTTAAAAGCTTTTTCTTTATCAAACCCCTCACGGAATCTTCCTCTCAATACTTCACCACGAATCAACATTTGATAGCCTTTCATTACGACTTTCTCCGAAAGAGGAGATGTCGATTTTGTAGCATCTGGGTAGACATCTATTACTTTCACAATAAAATCTGCATCAGTGCCGGTCATCGAAACCTTCAGATCAGCAGTAATAGGCCCAGCCAAAGTTAAATCTTCTTCCAAAATATCTGTTTCAAAAACCAAAACATCCGGTCTATTGGCTACAAAACGTTGATCGGCAATCATGTATTCACGTGTACGCTCTGTAATAATTCCTTCTTGAAAAGGTACAGGTTTGTTAGGATCTGAAATATATTCTGTATAAGCATTATTATTTTGAGGTTGAGCTGTACTTAACTTTTGATTTTGTTTCAAATAATAAGTTTTTGTTGAAGTTTCCTTAGGAGGCCATTGTGCAAAGGTTTTCCATTCGTTGGAACCAGAAAAATAAATATTAGCTTCAGCAGCTTTAAAATCTCCCTTACCTTTCAAATAATAATCAAAAAATGGAAGTTCAAACTTTTCTTGATAAGTAAGACTTGTTTTCTCTCCGAAGCGAATATCTCCAAATGAATCTCCAGCTGAACGAACCCATCCACCGTGAAACCAAGGACCGATAACCAAAATATTGTTATTGACTTTATTTCTTTGCTCTATTTGTCTGTATGTTTCAAACGCACCATAGGTATCCTCTGCATCAAAAGTTCCACCTACGATCATTACAGCTGGTTTTACATTATTCACATAGTTCGTGATTGTTCTGCTGCTCCAAAAGGTATCTAAAGTCTGGTGCTTGGCGAGATCATCCCAAAATTTTACGGTATGTCCTAAATACTCATCTTTTAATTTGCCTATAGATGGATTTTGCAAGAAGAATTTGTAGTAGTCTTTTGAGATTAGGTTAAATCCTTTAGGCGCATCAGCATTGGTCATCGGTTTTGGTCTTGGAGCATCGAAGGTATACATGAAGCGGAAAGCATCCATTAAAAATAAAGCACCTCCATGACGAAAATCGTCACCAATAAACCAATCCGTTACAGGAGCCTGTGGAGAAACAGCTTTTAATGCTGGATGTGAATCTACTAAAGCTACAGTAGAATAAAATCCAGGATAGGAAATACCATACATACCCACTTTGCCATTGTTGTTTTTTACTTTTTTCACCAACCAATCAATAGTATCGTAAGTATCCGTACTCTCATCGATTTTTGCTTTGTTATCTTTAGAACGTGTAGGTCTAATATTCTCAAAAACACCTTCACTCATCCATTTACCGCGTACATCCTGATACACGAAAATGTATTTCTCTTTCGCCATCTGCGGAAAATTTCCCAATGAACTTTTGTATTTGTCTTCGCCATAAGGAGCTAAGGTATAAGGAGTACGATTGAGTAGGATAGGATATTTCTGAGATTTATCTTTTGGAGTATAAATGGATGTAAATAACTTCACTCCGTCCCGCATGGTGATATACTCTTCGGTCTTGTCATAATTCGCTTTAATATATTCTTCATCTACTTCTTGCGCATAGCCTTTGAGTAGTATAAACACAAAGAGAATGCAAAATAAGAACTGTTTTTTCATCGGATTATTTCTATTTTAGATTAGATAACTAAAGTTATTCTTTTTTGATAAAAGATGGTAATAAAATACATAATACTACCAAAGCCTATTCTCACTACAAATAAATAATAATATTTTTAAATGGTTAATAATCAATGTGTTAATATTTAATTCTATTTTTTTTCAATTTCCATGTAATAAAAGCTTAACACAATCTGTCTTGTTATTAAATAAGCGTTATTAATCTATGATGAATCAAGAAACCTTTAAAAATACGGTGTTTGTTCTGAAGGACAAGTTGTACCGATTTGCGAATAGGTTTTTAGAACATCAAGAAGATGCTTACGATTTAGTTCAAGAAGTGATGTTGAAACTTTGGGAGCAGCGCAGTCAATTGGAGCGTATACAGAATGTGGAAGCTTTTTCGATGCAGATGGTCAGAAATTTAGCGTATAACAAAGTAGATAAATTAGGTAGACAAGCTAAATATTTAAACCAATTGCCAGCCGATATTCAACCCGAACAATATCCTTCGCTAACAAAAGAATTGGTGCTGAAAATGATAGATGCACTGCCCGAAAAGCAAAGATTGGTCATGTATCTGCGAGATATCGAAGAGTATGAAATTATTGATATAGCAGAAATGGCACAATTGGAAGAAAATGCAGTTCGCGTCAACTTATCAAGAGCTAGAACAACTGTTAGAGAAAACTTAACTAAAGTGTTTGAGTATGAAAAGAGAAGAATTGGATAAGCTGATAGAAAAGTATTTTGCAGGAAATACTTCGCTAGAAGAGGAGCGTCGATTGAAAGAATTGGAAAATGAGGAATTCTTTAATTCCTTAAAAGAACCAGCTGAAAAAATGGACTGGGATTTTGAATCTTTCTTAGAAAAGACAAACGAAGTAGAGGAGGATGTGAAGCAAGCAAAAGTAATTCCATTAAAACGTAGAATTATGCTGTTTACAAGTATTGCAGCTTCTTTATTGTTGGGTTTCTTTTTTGTGCAACAATTGATAATTAGAAATACAGTTAAGATTGAATCACATATAGCTTATCAGCAAACCGAAACAAAAGAAACTGTTGATAATTATAACTCAGTCAAAGATGAAACGCCAAAAGAAGAAACAATAGCTGATCCAATAAAAAAAGTTTATGCACCTGCACAATTGGCTTCAGTCAAAAAAGTAGAAAGAAAAGCTCAAGTAGTTGAAACAGTAGAGCCAGAAGATGAGATGTATGTAGAGATTAACGGTGTTCGAATTTATGATGAAGAAAAAGCTTTAGAAATAACAGAAGCGGCACTTCACCTCGCGACATCAAATCTCAAAAAAGGAATGGAAGGAGTAGAAAATATTAAATACCTTAAAATAGAAATATAGATTATGAAAGCAATGAAAACCATATTAGTACTTATCAGTCTGTTCGTATGCAGTATGACACAGGCTCAGATCTCCAAATTGGATCAAATATTCGAGCAGTATAAAGAGCACAAAGGTGTGACTTCTATAAAAATCGGCAAACCAATGTTCAAAATGTTGAATAAGATGAAGATGAGCGATTCGGATTTGGAAACCATCAAGCCTTTGTTGAGTAAAGTGAATTCCATTAAGATGTTGATTTTTGAAAATGCAGGATCTTCCATTCAAAATGATGTAAGCTCAGCGATTCGAAATTTAAAATACGAGGAATTGATTGCCATAAATTCAGAAGGAAATAATATCAAGTTTTTAGCAGAGAATGTGGATGGTGATTTCTTGAGTAATTTGTTATTAAGTATAAATTCTGGAGATGGCGAAACGATCTTTATGATATTGGATGGTGCTTTGAAATATGATGATCTTAATGCACTTGTGAGCAAAAATTAATACTAACATTTAATTACTATATTATGAAAAGCCTACGAATTATACTTCTTTTACTCTTAGTGTGGAGCATGCAAAGTTGCATGATCAAAAGAGGATCAAATATGGAGTTTGCTAAGAAATCAGACTTCTCCAATGATGCAGAAATTGTATCAATCAATGTACCACGCATACTCATGAAATCTTTTATCATTGGCAAGATGAAAGAACTTAAAGAAGATGATCCAGCATTAGCCATGGCCATCAAAAAGATTAAGAAAATCAAATTTATGGCTGTGTCGGGTGCTACTACCACTAATCTATCCGATAAATTCAACAGCTACTTAGCTAAAAACAATTTTGAGGAATTAATGAGTTTATACAGCGAGGGTGCAAGAATTACTATCAATACGAAAATGAAAGGTGACAAAGTTAAGAATATCATGTTGGGTATCAAAGATAGTGAAGATCATGTTTTCGTGGATATTAAATCAGATTTGGATATCAATGAACTGAATCGTTTGATAGAAGAATATGAAGATAAGAAAGAACAAAACGCTTCGATTGTACAATAGATCAGAAATCTTTTCAAAACAAAAAAGGAGACTCTTTCGAAGTCTCCTTTTTAATACATTGTATATATTGAAAATATTATTTAGCTAATTCTTCAGCGATAGCTTTACCGATCTCAGCAGGAGATTCCACTACGCGGATACCACACTCACGCATGATAGCCATTTTAGCAGCAGCAGTATCATCAGCACCACCTACGATCGCACCAGCGTGACCCATACGGCGTCCCGGAGGCGCAGTTTGACCAGCGATGAAACCAACTACTGGTTTTGTACCGTTTTCTTTGATCCAACGAGCAGCTTCAGCTTCCATACCACCACCGATTTCACCAATCATGATGATACCTTCAGTTTCTGGATCGTTCATTAATAATTCTACAGCTTCTTTAGTTGTAGTTCCTATGATAGGGTCACCACCAATACCGATAGCTGTAGTGATACCTAAACCAGCTTTCACAGTTTGATCTACTGCTTCGTAAGTCAATGTACCTGATTTTGAAACAACACCTACTTTACCTTTTTTGAAGATAAAACCTGGCATGATACCAATTTTAGCTTCTTCAGCAGTAATGATACCAGGACAGTTAGGACCGATCAAACGAGAATTTTTGTCACTCAAGTAAGATTTTACTTGAATCATATCTTTAGTAGGGATACCCTCTGTAATACAAACGATTAATGCGATTCCAGCAGCAGCAGCTTCCATAATAGCATCTGCAGCAAATGCTGGTGGAACGAAAATAATAGAAACATTAGCACCTGTAGCATCTACAGCATCTTGTACTGTATTGAATACTGGACGGTCTAAGTGAGTTTGACCACCTTTACCAGGTGTAACACCACCTACAACTTGCGTTCCGTATTCAATCATTTGAGACGCGTGATAAGTACCTTCTGTTCCAGTGAAACCTTGAACGATAACTTTTGAATCTTTATTTACTAATACACTCATTGTTCTAATTTTTAGCAGAGCAAATCTACTATTTTGTAACGACTTCTGGAAATAATGCTTACTCTATTCGGTCTTTTTTTTATTAAAACTTTATTTTCTTCAGGATATCCCAAAGTACGATCCCGATAGTTACGGATACGTTAAATGAGTGTTTAGTACCGAATTGCGGAATTTCGATGCAGCCGTCTACCTGTTCCATGACTTCTTCATCCACACCATGGACCTCATTGCCGAAAACGAATGCGTATTTGTCGTTTTCCGATATTTCAAATTGCTCTAAAGAAACAGAACCTTCTGCTTGTTCGATAGCCAGGATTTTATAACCTTGCTCTTTTAATGCTTGAACGGCATCTGTCGTTTCTTTATAATGTGTCCATTCTACGGATTGCGTAGCGCCTAAAGCCGTTTTTTCGATTTCGCGGTGTGGAGGCGTGGCTGTGATACCACATAGAATGATTTGCTCGATAGCGAATCCATCAGCCGTACGAAAGGCAGATCCTACATTGTGCATACTGCGCACATTATCCAATACTATAGTAATAGGTGTTTTTTCTAATTCTTTGAAGGATTCAATATCAACTCTATTGAGTTGGTCCATAGACAATTTTTGCATGATGCAAAAATACTTAATTTTAGCTTTAATAAAGATGTTAGATAAATAACTGCTATATTTTGTTTATCTTTGCAGAGTAATTAAAGGATTCGGATAGAAACTTGAAAATAGATTTTGAATATTGAATAATACTCGTTATTTTTGCAATCCGAATTTAATATAAAAAGTATTATAAAATATATAGCTAATAGAAATGGCAAATCATAAATCAGCGATTAAAAGAATTAGAGCTAACGCTGCGAAGCGTTTAAGAAACCGTTACCAAGCAAAAACAACTCGTAACGCAATCAAAAAATTACGTAATACAACTGACGCTACTGAAGCGAAAGCATTATTACCACGTGTTGTTTCTATGCTTGATCGTTTGGCTAAGAAAAACGTTATCCACAAGAAAAAAGCTTCTAACAACAAATCTAAATTAACTAAATTAGTTAACAAGTTAGGTTAATCTTCGGATATTAAGATATAGAAGGATACAGCAATGTGTCCTTTTTTTATTTGCATCTTATTTTTGGTTGATAAAAAAAGGCTCGATTAATTTGCACTGCCCCCAAAAAGTTAGACACTTTCTGGGGGTATTTTTATGGAACGAAAAGTCAAATATGATTTAACATTTAAACTTAAGTGTGTTAAATTAGTTGAGGAAAAACATCATTCAGTCACATCGGTATCTGGGCTATATGGCATTAATATTAGCCAACTTGATCGGTGGCTACAGGACTACCGACGACTAGGATTAAAGGGTTTAATTTCTAGTAAGAATAAAACTTATACTGCTGCCTTTAAGTTGCGAGTTATTCGAGCAATTGAACGCTATGGTTTAAGTTTAAGCGAAGCCAAATTTAAGTTTAACATTCCCAATGGGAGCACTATTTGTCAATGGCAAAAAAGTTTTGCTACCTTTGGACTGGACGGTTTACAACCCAAACGAAAAGGCCGTCCTGTGCAAGATATGAGTACTTATAAACGCAAAGCCCGCAAATCTAATAAGCCATTGACTCGTGAAGAGGAACTATTAATAGAGAACGAAAAATTGCGTTGTGAGGTAGCATTCTTAAAAAAGTACAATGCCTTAATTCAAGCGCAAGAGGAAGCGGAATCAAAACAAAAATCCAAGCCATCCAAAAATTAAGGCACGAATTTGATTTAGCATTATTGCTAAGTTATGGCAAGGTGGCACGAAGTACCTATTATTATCATGAGAAAAGTGAGCGAAAGGACAAATACCAATTACTTAAAATACTGATAAAGAGTATTTATAACAAGCATAAAGGTCGATATGGTTATAGACGTATCACCGACGAATTACGCAAGAAAGGTGATGCTGTCAACCACAAAACAGTACTTAAAATCATGAAAATGCTAGGTCTTGGACAATGCAGTTATTGAAAACCTCTTTGGAACATTAAAATCAGAGCTATTTTACATCCAAAAATTCAACAGCATAGCACAATTAAAAAGAGAAATTAAGGAGTATATCAAATATTACAATAATGAGAGAATCAAATCCAATCTAAACAAAATGAGCCCGGTCGAATACCGAACTCATTATTATAAATCTTTAAACTAAATTTGTCTAAACTTTGGGGTGCAGTCTAATTCGAGCCTTTTTTCGTTAATATCTTGTTAATGATATTGTCTAATTGCTGAGGTTGCTTTTTATACTTTTCTAAATCGTATAATTCCACTTTACGAAAATCTATTGGATGACTTTCTGATTGTAAATATATATATCCACCAGTCAATGGTTGCCCATCTTTCTTAACGGCAGGATCGTACCCATCTACCATATCTCCACCAATTTGTGGTTTAGAATACTCGATTACAGTTTCACCCTCCAAGACGTGACGAATTACCGAATCACCCAATACTACGAATTCTGCTGTTACCCATTGATCACCATGATAGGTTTTAGATTTAGCATTAATACAATGCGGACTGAATAATTTATCATTCATTACGACATGTGTACCTGGTGTACAAAGATTGGAAGTCGTACGTACGGATTTAGGATCATTATCTCCCCCTAAAAATTGTGCTTCAATGGAAATAGGGAAGTTCTGGTCTATACCCATAGTTTTTGGGTCTTGTCCATGCAGCATAGCCCCGCTGTTGCGCCATGCCCAGCCTTCGCCGCCTTTAGGTTGTTCACCTACAAAACGATATTCCACGCGTAGTACATAATAAGAGTATGGTGTATTGTAAGCAATATGACCATAACGGAAATTAAAATTGTCGTATTGGTCGTACCTTACCTTCATCATACCATCTTCTACACGGAAAGTATTTCCAAAATTTTCACCTACCGCATAATTTCTGATTTTAGGTGTCCAGTTTTTAAGGTCTTTACCATTAAAAAGCTGGATAGCTTTTGGTTCATCCTCAGTAGACTTGACAGTGCTAATCTGTGTAGAGCAAGATAAAATTGATACAGTCGCTAATGCCGACCATACGAGTGTTTTAAACGTCATAATTTTAAAGGTTTAGATTAGAAGTATTATAATAAAGTGTGCTGATGCTTAACGTAATCGCTTGGGCGAACCCCGATTACTTTGTTAAATGTATTACTAAATGTTGGAAGACTGCTGTATCCTACTTTCAAAGCAACTTCGTTTACACTTAACTTTTCGTCTAATAAAAGCTTAAGCGCCGTTAACATACGCAAAATTGTGTAATATTGAATAAAAGACATGTTTAATTCTTTTTGAAATAATCGAGCAAGTGTCCGCTCACTTATATCAAAATTTTGTGCAAGTACTTTGAAGCTTACATTTTCCGAAATGTTGGATTCTAAATACTTAATAATGTCTTTTAGCTTTTGATTTTGGGGATAAGGTAGAGCCAGAGGTAATTCGGATTGCGAAAGTTCTGGCAAAATCAGCTTGAAAGCTTTAGCAATTGAGTATTTCGGCTCTTCCACAGGGAAAATATTACCATTCCAACGGTTGGTAAACATTATAAGTTCGATCAATAAATCATTTACCGGATAAATGTTTATTTTTTCAAAAAAGTCAGTATCTGTTTCATATTTAGGAAAATAAAGGTTTCGCATTACCACGTGCGAAGAACTCGGATGAATACTGTGTTTCATACCAGCTGGAATCCAAATGTAATGTCTCGCAGGAAGAAAGTAAGATTTTGTAGCCGTTTTCAAAAAGACAACACCTCCTTCTGTGTATAAAAATTGTCCTTTTTTGTGGACGTGCTCACCAATATAACTATCTCCCATTAATGCATGATGACAATATATACTGTCTTCGAATGCATCAACCTCGGTCATGTAATACTTATTTACATATTCCTTTTCCATATAACATAATTTGTAAACAAATTTCTCGTTTTTAAGTTAAATAACCAAAAAGTGAGTGTTTGGTCACTTGATGATTCTAGTTTTTATTGATTTGTGTTAAATAATAATCGGTCTTTTTAGAATGTAAATGCATGTTTATTAATACATTGAATATAACACTTAATAAATTTTAATATCAAAAATATAATTAAATTACTGATAGTCAGTTTATTAAATGGTTTTTCTACTATATAGATAATTAAGTGACTGAAAATAATAAAAATGACGTTCTATTAATCATTAATATTGTAATGTTATTTGATTATAAGAGAGATAACGCCTAGTAATATACATAGAAAATGAGTTTAAGTAGAATACGTTTAGAATCTTTGCATAGTAAAGTAATGACTGCAGGGGAAGCAGCTCAACTAATTAAAGACGGTATGGTTGTGGGTTCGAGCGGCTTTACGAAGGCGGGAGATAGTAAGGTCGTACTTCCGGCTTTAGCAGAACGTGCAAAGACAGAAAATGTAAAGATTACGTTGATGACAGGTGCTTCATTGGGTCATGATACAGATGGTAAATTGGCTGAAGCAGGTGCTTTGAAAAAACGTATGCCTTTCCAAGTAGATCGTACATTACGTAATAAAATCAATGCTGGTGAAGTATTGTTTATTGATCAACACTTAAGTGAAGCGGCAGAATTATTACACAATAAAAACCTTCCTCCAGTCGATATCGCTGTGTTGGAAGTAACCTATATTGATAGAGACGGAAGTTTTGTGCCTACAACTTCTGTAGGTAACTCGTTGACATTTGCGAATCTTGCGAAACAAGTAATTTTGGAAGTCAATACAGCTATTCCGGAGGAATTTTATGGGTTGCACGATATTTATCAAGCTGAAGATTATCCACATCGTAATGTAATTCCTATTGTAGCGCCTTGGAATAAAATTGGTCGTAAGACTATTCCTTTGGATCCAAATAAAGTTGTAGCTATCGTATTTACAGATAAAAAGGATAGTCCTGCAGATATCGCTGCTCCAGATGAAAAAACAACCAACATCGCGAAACATATCTTGAATTTCTTTGAAAACGAAGTAAAGTTAGGTCACTTGACGGAGCGTTTGCTTCCTTTGCAAGCAGGTATTGGTAAAGTAGCAAATGCCGTGTTGACAGGTTTCAAAGACAGTAATTTCTACGATTTGACTATGTTTTCCGAAGTGTTGCAAGACAGTACTTTTGATTTGATCGATTCCGGAAAATTGAGTTTCGCTTCTGCATCTTCAGTTACAGTTTCGCAAGATTGTTATGATCGTGTCTTTGGTAATTTGAGCAAATACAGAGATAAATTTGTATTGAGACCACAAAATATTTCCAATACACCAGGTTTAATCCGTCGTTTAGGAGTTATTGCCATCAATACAGCTATTGAATTTGACTTGTACGGAAATGTGAACTCTACACATATTTCGGGAACAAAAATTATGAACGGTATCGGTGGCTCGGGCGACTTTGCACGGAATGCATACTTAAGTATTTTCGTAACACAAGCCGCTTCCAAAGAAAATAAAATTTCACACGTATTACCAATGGTTTCGCACGTGGATCATACAGAGCATGATGTAGATATCTTGGTAACAGATATTGGTTTAGCAGATTTACGTGGTTTAGCACCTCGTGAACGCGCACAAAAAATCATTGATAACTGTGTGCATCCAGACTATCGTGAAGAATTACAGTCTTATTTTGATAGAGCATGTGAGCGCGGTGGACATACCCCTCATTTATTAGAAGAAGCATTTAGCTGGCATTTGCGCTTAGCAGAAACAGGCAGCATGAAAAAGAATTAATTTTAATACTTTCTTGGTTTTTATTCAACTAAAGTCGCAATTTATATTGCGACTTTTTTAGTGTATTTTCTTTTACGAATAGTTTGCTGTATAAATCCAATCAAAATTAAAACTATAATAGGAGAGGCTACATTGATTAGTTGCCATTTCAATTTGTCCTGCTTAACTTGAGTTTGATCCAATAGGCGAAGTTTTACTTCGCGATTACGCAAGGTTATTAGCTGCTCGTCATTCGTTAAATAATCTACTACATTCTGTAGTAAAGTTTTATTTGCAAATTGTTTTTCGGTATATCTGTCCCAGCCTAATGGATAAGGTGATTCATCTTTGGTATTCACTTGATTGATTAACCAATCACCATCTGCGATAACAAACATCTTGGCTGGTTTCGAAATATTAGTAAGATTAACGGGATCTTTAATTCCGGAAGGAGCTGGTCTATTTTCGAAAATATAGGGAAAATGGCCTGAAAGCAGTACTGCTACGGGTTTTTGCTCGCTTCGGAAACTAGTAGGATCGGGCTGTTCTTCTACCATTTGCAAGGATATGATAGAACCTGTTTGGTAAATTTTGGCAAAAGGTGATGACTCTAGAATAATTTCCTTTTTGATTTTAGGATTCGCTATAGTATCGATTGTCCCAATAAATTCAGTGCGAATTCCGTCTAAATTTTTAATAATTGGATGAGGACGATTCGGCATCAAAATAGGGAAAAAGAACCATGGGGTCAATTCGATTTGTGCTTGTCCGTTGATATTTCCCACAGACATCGGGATTTGTGCACAATTCATATCAGCTAGGACATCATAGTTCAATCGGGCGCCATAAAGAAACAGTTGATCATCCAAATTTAATTCTCTACCGATTAGCACTTGTTTCCCCGGTTGCCTTAAATGATCCAATTCTGCATCCACCTGGTCGATTGCCCAAACAAGCGAACCCCCATTGCGCACGTAATAATCCAATTTGTATTTGTCGCTTTCTGAAAACTTAGTTTTAGGCTTTGCAATAATTATCGTTGAAAATTTTTGTAAATCTTCCAGTTGAATCGAATCCAGGTTTACACGTCCTACTTGATGGGTTTGCGCAAAAGTTTGCATTGCATCATACAATTCTAAGTCTGAAGGCTCATTGTGACCTTCAGTAAATCCAATAAAGGGTTTTATTGGATTAGAAAGCTTTTTGATAGCAGAGATAAATCCATATTCCAGGTTTTGAATGGAATTATTTAATATCTGTTCTGGATTTAGGCCAATTTTATTTTGTAATAGATTTACATTTACTTCTTGTTCACCTTTATTCACAATAGCGTAAGGGAAAATCAGATTTTGTGAATAACCGCTGCTATTTTTTACACTCAGATTTGTCGGTTGCAATCCTCTGCTAATGAGTGCTTCATAAATTTGTCGTTTCTCTTCTTCCGAACCTTCCTGTGGATTTATAATGTTTACTTTTATAGCTCCATTGGACAAGCGATTCATATCACGTGCCATATCAATGGCTGATTGTCGTAATCTTTTGAATCCACTAGGCAATTTTCCGTCTAGAAAAATCGTTATGTAAATATCATTATCAGCTTTTTGCAGAATGTCTTTAGAAGTTGAGCTCAGCGTATATCTTTTATCTTCTGTAAAATCAATTCTTCCGAAAAGATTGGAGACAAAAGATTGGTTTAAGAGAAATATTACTAACAATGTGAAGGCATAAACAGAAAATGTTTTCTTTCTTTTTCTAAATTTTCGACCTAGATGACCAACTGAAAGAATCAGAAAAAGAACAATAAAACTAATGAAGTAAATCAAATCCGAAGCCAGCATGACGCCACGACTCAACGCTTCATAGTGGTATTGAATACCAAATGCTGCTATCCAATTTTCATTGCCAACCGAAAACTTACTTATCGCATCAAAACCATAATAACTAAAAAAGCACAATATTACCGAAAGCAAAAGGGAAATAATAGGATTGTTAGACAATGCTGAACCAAAAATGGATAACGCTGTAAATGCAGCTGTCAACAGAAATAATCCAACATAAGAACCTGTTATCCCGCCAATATCTATATTTCCGATAGGAGAAGCTAATAAATAAAGTCCATTTGGATAGATTAACGTAGGCACTAATGCAAATAGAGACACGGTCAAACTTCCTAAATACTTACCTAATACAATTTGATGAAATGAGATAGGTCTGCTTAGTAATAAATCAAAAGTTCCATTCGCCTTTTCTCCAGCGATACTCTGCATAGTGACGGCCGGAATTAGCAACAAGAGCAAGTAAGGTGCAAGTTGAAAAAAAGAATCTAAATTAGCATAGCCATTGTCCAAAATGGAAGTCTCGGGGAATACCCAAACTAGTAGACCCGCTACTATAAGAAATAAGCCTATAGCTAAATAGCCAATAAAAGAATTAAAGTAGGATATAACTTCTTTTTTATAAATACTAAGCAATTTCTTCAGGTTTTAAGTCCGAAAATAGGAAATATTGCTTCATAATGCAAAAGAAACTCAGAATGAGTTGAACAGGAAATTATTTGGTCAGTTTAACAAAAATTTCCTCCATCGAGAGATTAGGATAGCGTTCTTGTTTGTCTTTTAATAGAAATTGGTCTTTAATCTGTCCTTGATGAATGACGATAATTTCGTCGCAAATAGCTTCGACTTCCTGCATTAGATGCGTAGAAAGTAAAACCGTTTTGTCTTGGGCGAGTTCGTGTATAAGCTGGCGGATTTCTATAATTTGGTTGGGATCCAATCCTGTGGTTGGTTCATCGAGAATCAACACTTTTGGATCGTGAATGATGGCACATGCCAGGCCAACACGCTGTTTGTACCCTTTAGAAAGCTCCTTTATTTTTTTGTGTTGTTCTTGCTGCAATCCAGTCCGTTCAATAACTTTTGAAATACGTTTTTCGATATTCTTGACTTGATATAGCGATGCTTGGAAATGTAACATCTCCTGAACATACATTTCTAAATAAAGCGGATTGTTCTCAGGAAGATAACCAATTGTTCGTTTTGCCTCCAGAGAATTAAATTTTAAATCAATATCATTTATCCAACATTGACCATCTTCTATTGGAAGGATCCCAGTCAAAATCTTCATCGTGGTAGATTTACCTGCGCCATTTGGTCCTAGAAATCCAATGATACGGTTGCTTTGCGTTTGGAAGGAGATGTTATCCAACGCTTTTTGTTTTCCGTATTGTTTACTCAGATTTTGAACACGAATGGACATGACCTAACGATTGATAAAGGGTGATTTGATATTTCTTTTGTTAATGTAGAAATCTAAAGCTTTCTGTGCTTCACCAGGATTGTCCGTACTCAAAATATCCGCACCTTTTTCCACATATTCGGCATAAACTTGATAGCCTCTGCTTTTCGCTTGTTTGTCTAAGTTGCCGATTGTACCTAAAATCGTTTTGATACCATGTGAGTGAAGCAATTCCACCAACGGTTTTTTTGGCTGTGAAGTGCCTACAAATGCCACCAATCTGTTGTCCGGAATACCTGCTTCTGCAAGTTTTACTAAATCTTTTTCCGATTTTACACTCGCAGAAATCATCAAATCAGGATTGATACGGTAGATAGCTCGAGCTTGATTTGCATTGTATGTAATGACAATTACAGAAGCTTGGGCATTAGTTTGTTGAATAATTTGGGAAAGCAAACCGTAAGGTACATCTTGTTTGACATCTAAAGTAAATAAAACATTCCCCTTACCCCAAGTCAAGGCTTCTTCCAATGTAGGAATTTGGAAATTCGTTAATTCCCCATTACTGTCCTTTAGACGTAATTCTTTTAATTCTGCCAAGGTATATTTCCCAATTCTACCAGTTCCATTGGATGTACGATCCAGTGTTTCATCATGCATCAATACCAAAGCAGAATCTTTTGATAAACGAACATCACATTCAATGATAAGCGGAAATTGTTTAGCCCAATATTGAAAAGACTCAATAGCATTCTCCGGATATCCATCGGTGTCTCCACCTCGGTGTGCACTAATTAATGGATAGCGGTCATCATTAAACGTTAGGAACTGATAAAGATCCTCGAGGCTATTAATATTAAAGTTATCCGATGAAAAGTCTGAGGTTTCAATCGAGTTACTACTATCATGTTTTTGCTTCGTCTCGGAAGGTGTGTTCCGAAAGCAGGACGATAGGAGTATAACACTCAGGAAAACAACAAATAGGGGACTTAATCTCTTCATTATTTAGCTTCGTAATTTTTGATCAGTTCGATGATTTGCTCTAATGGCGTATGTATTTGTTCGAATTTGATATGAGCTCGTTCATAGAAAGGCTCACGTTCTTTTAGTTTTGAATCAATAAATTCAAATAATTCCTCGCCAGTTAACCCTTTCAAAACTGGCCTTTTGTTTACATCCGATTGGCTTAATCGTGACCAGAGCGATTTACTCGTATGATACAGATAAAGAGATAAACCATTTTCATTAATCCAATCTATATTATCATAGTAGCATGGCGTACCTCCACCAGTAGAAATAATCGCTATTCTAGCAGCTTGTTTTTTGAGATATTCATTTTCTAATTTTCTAAAACTTTCCTCGCCATAAGCTTTAAAATATTCAGGAATCGTCATCCCGATATTTGCTACGATTTCATGATCCAAATCCACAAATGGCATTTCCAAAGCGTTAGCGATTTTTTTGCCCCATGTTGTTTTACCGCTACCCATGAAGCCGACTAAGAAAATAGGTTTGTCCATTCGTTATTTTAGATATGTATTGATTAATTCTTCTTTCGAAGGAAAAATATCTTTTGACCACTTTTCGATAACTATACCATTTTGCAATAGCATTACGCCCGGATTTGAACGCACCATACTTTTCAATGGTACAGCATCGGCATAGAAAGTTTCTAAAACCAAATCTAATTGATCATTCAAGTAATCGACGTCCGAACTCGCACTTGCTGTTAACAATACTGCACGGATATTATATTCTTCGCTCAATGATTTAATAGTTTGGTTGATTTTATCTAAAGCCAAAAAGTCTGTTGGCGAAAATTTAGTAACATCTACGCTTGTTACCACAAAATTATAATGCGGATTCTCCACAATTTCTTGTGTAAAATCTTGTCCTTCATTATCCGTAATCATCAAATCAGGAATAGCTACTTGATAACCTTTTCTGATAAGCTTTGTGAGAGGTTCACCGACAATTTCCCAATTTTCATCTTCCCAGATTTTTTGGCTCATATATTCCTTATCGGTTACTTTTTTGGTTTCCCCAGTTTGCTTATTTTTTAGGTTATAAATATGCTCAAATTCATCCTGTGGAGCTCCTTCTGGTACTTTCATTAAAGAAGGTAAATTATTACCAACTTTATAAGGCAAGAAATCTAAAATAGGTAAATATTTGTATGTATAAATTCCTGCGCCAAAAGCAAAAATGAACGTAAACAAAGTCAACACATTATTTGCGAAAGAGCTTTTGAATAACGGCGTAATCTTGTTCCTTTTGACAAAAATAATTCCGATGAACACCAATAAAATCAAATCTTTGATAAAAGATTGCCAAGGGGTCAACGGAATAGCATCACCAAAACAGCCACAAGATGTCACGACATTGAAGAATGCAGAGTAAAATGTCAGAAACGTAAAGAAAATGATGAGTAATAATAATCCCCCAGCAACGGATTTACGTGCAATGCCTAACAGTAAAAGAATTCCTAAGATAATCTCCAAAGCACAAATCACAATGGCTATCCATGCACTGTAATCGTTCAAAAAGGTAAGATTAAAGACATGAAAATATTCCTGCAATTTGTAACCAAAGCCCATTGGGTCATTGGCTTTGATCAAACCTGAGAATATAAATAATAAACCTACGAACACACGTGATATCCAAAGTAGAATATCTGGTTTGTTAGAGGTTTTTTGTAAAGGAGTATAATAGGAAGTATTCGACATAATATTATTTTTTATCCGTAAAGCCCATTTTTATCAACGCAAAAACAGCATAATTCAACATATCTTGGTAATTAGCAGCAAGACCTTCTGACACTATTGTTTTTCCGTCGTTGTTTTCAATTTGTTTTACACGATGCAATTTCATCAAAATCATATCTGTCATTGATGAAATACGCATATCGCGCCATGCTTCACCATAATCATGGTTCTTAGCGAACATCAAATCACGAGTTTGGTTTACTTTTTCAGTGTATTTCTGTTCAACAAATGCTGCATCCAAATTTTCTTCCCCTTCTTCGCCCATCTCCAATTGCAGCAACGCAATTACACAATAATTCACGATAGCCACAAATTCGCCAGCGATATCTTCGCCCACTTTAGAAACTTGCTTAATTTCTAAAGTACGAATACGTTTGGCTTTGATATAAAGTTGGTCAGTAATTGAACTTAGACGCATAATGCGCCAAGAAGTACCGTAATCTTTAGTTTTATTGACAAATAGATTTTTACAAAAATCAATGACCGCATTATATTCTTCCGTAGTATTCATATTA
The DNA here is from genome assembly GCF_011043515.1 of Sphingobacterium sp. SGL-16. Classification (NCBI taxonomy): domain Bacteria; kingdom Pseudomonadati; phylum Bacteroidota; class Sphingobacteriia; order Sphingobacteriales; family Sphingobacteriaceae; genus Sphingobacterium; species Sphingobacterium sp. SGL-16. Next base: position 18,113 of record NZ_JAAKGQ010000006.1, read on the forward strand.
AGTATAAAACAAATGTTGTGTTACAAATATAGTCAGAAAAGTATTTAGCGTATAGTCATATTCCTGTTTGATTTTAGGATTTTATGACAATTTCTAATATATTTTCGAGTAACTTCGAATATACTTTGAAACAACAAATGGGAATTAAGAAACCAGAAATTCGAGAAGTCGAAATCATTCGCTATATACAACCTTTTCGCGAGGGAGGATCTTTGCCTGGATTGGTGGATGCTGACGATGGATTTAGCTATGTCATTAAATTTCGTGGGGCAGGTCAAGGCAAGAAAGCATTGGTTGCGGAATTGATTGGAGGGGAGTTGGCTCGTCTATTGGGTTTGCGTATGCCAGAAATGGTATTTGCGAATTTGGATGAATCGTTTTGGCGTTTGGAAGCAGATGAAGAAATTCAGGATTTGCTTAAGTTTTCTATAGGCAAAAATCTAGGTGTTCATTTTCTGAATGGCGCGATTACATACGATGCCAACGTAGACCAATTCAATGAAGAGGAAGCTTCAAAAATTGTGTGGCTAGATGCTTTATTGATGAATGTGGATCGTACAGCACGCAATACCAATATGCTCGTTTGGCATAAGGAATTGTGGTTGATTGATCATGGTGCTTCTTTGTATTTTCATCATTCGTGGGACAATTGGGAAGATTATGTAGCAAAACCTTTTGTACAAATCAAAGATCATGTATTACTGAAACAAGCTTCCAAAGTGCAGGAAGTACATGATAAATACAGTTCTTATTTTACGGAAGAAAATATTCGCGGTGTATTGAAAGTTATTCCAGACGAATGGTTGATAGAAGAGGGGAGAGACTTAACTCCAGATGCAGTAAGGGAAGTTTACTTGCAATTTTTGTTGCGCAGATTAGCAAATTCATCCTTGTTTTTAAATCAGATAGAGAATGAGCGTAAGAACATTATATGAGTATGCAGTAGTGCGTGTAGTTCCTCGAGTAGAACGTGAGGAATTTGTGAATGTGGGCGTAGCTCTATATTGCAAGAAGTTTCGGTATGCTGAGTTTCTTTTTCATTTGGATGAACTAAAGTTAAAGGCTTTATATGCTAATGTGGATATCGAAGAAATAAGAAAACATTTGGAATCATTTCAAAAAATATGTGCTGGCGAGAAATCTTATGGCAAAATAGCCAATCTCGAACAAGCAGAAAGATTTAGGTGGCTTACCGCGAATAGAAGTACGATTATCCAATCTTCAGCAGTGCATACGGGATTATGTATTTCGGCAGAGGAAACGCACGCAGAATTAATGAATAAATTAGTTCTATAATATCTATCTTAAAAGTAGATTTTTATAATTCAAAAGTGTAGATTTGCAGTCATGGAAGATTTTTATAACCATCTTTATAAAAAACAATTAGAGGCGCAAGATATGCCCAGCAATACGCGTATCTGGACGTGGGCAAGAGACTTATTTAGAGCACTTTTTCCCGAAAGAAATCCACAGCAGTTGTCTTCAGTAGAAGATGTCAAAGATATTTTCTATCGTTCGGAAGTCGAACTTCTCAGCATATTACGTAAGAGCAGAAAATGCAGCAATTGTCATCACGATATTGTGGTCCGCAAATTCTACGATTCTTTACCCGAATTATATGAAGTGATGCTGACCGATGCCCAAGCCATCTTGGATGGAGACCCTGCAGCGCAGGATTTGCGCGAAGTTATACGTACTTATCCAGGTTTTTTGGCTACATGTGTTTATCGAATGGCTAATAAATTGTGGTTATTAGAAGTGCCATTAATCCCACGAATTTTAACAGAATGGGCGCACGAACGTACAGGAATCGATATTCATCCGGGAGCTACTATTGGTAGATACTTGCATATAGACCACGGTACAGGATTAGTAATTGGAGAAACCTGTATCATAGGCGAGCATGTAAAATTGTACCAAGGTGTTACGTTGGGCGCACTGAGTGTAGAGAAAAATCTAGCAGGTAAGCAGCGTCATCCGATTATTGAGGATTATGTGGTTATCTACGCAGGAGCTACTATATTAGGGGGTGAAACTCGAATAGGACATCATTCTGTAATTGGCGGTAATGTGTGGTTGACTTCAAGCATTGATCCATACACTACAGTTTATCATCAATCGAATTCAAAATTTATAGATACTAAACCCGCTTTATAATGGGAAATATAATAGATGCTATAGGCAATACACCTTTGGTAGAGATCACGAGCTTTCACAACAATCCTAAGGTGAAAATTTACGCCAAATTAGAAGGTAATAATCCTGCTGGTTCGGTAAAAGATAGACCAGCTTTGAATATGATTCGTTCAGCTATTGAACGTGGTGATATTAAAAAAGGGGATAAGCTTATCGAAGCCACTAGTGGCAATACAGGTATTGCATTGGCTATGATTGCCAGCATCTACGAAATGGAGCTGGAATTGGTCATGCCATCTAGTTCTACACGCGAACGTACGTTGACTATGGAAGCTTTTGGCGCCAAAGTAACTTTGTTGGAAAACATGGAAGTGTGTCGCGATTATGCAGAAGAAAAAGCAGCGAAAGAAGGTGTTTTTATTCTGAATCAATTTGCTAATCCTGACAACTACGAGGCGCATGTAAAGACCACAGGTCCAGAAATCTGGCGTGATACAGCGGGTAAGATTACACATTTTGTGAGCGCAATGGGTACTACAGGTACGATTATGGGTAATTCTATTTTCTTGAAAGGACAAAATCCGAATATTCAAATTGTTGGTTGTCAACCTACGGAAGAATCATCTATTCCTGGTATCCGACGTTGGCCAAAAGAATATCTGCCTAAGATATTTGATGCTAGCAAGGTGGATCGTGTAATCGATGTAGATCAGCAAGATGCTATTGATAAAGCGCGATTATTGGCCAAGAAAGAAGGTGTATTTGCAGGAATGAGTACTGGAGGCGCTTTTCACGCTACTTTGCAAGTGGCTAACGAAATTGAAGAAGGCGTTATTGTCTTTATTGCTTGTGATCGAGGAGATCGATATTTAAGTTCGGATTTATTCGGATAACAACGAAAAAAGGAGGATTTTAAATCCTCCTTTTTATTTTACTTTTTTAAATCTCAAAATCGCAATATCATCCGTAATGAGTGTCAAATGATTCTCATCTACACTAAAGGATGAAATTCTTTCTAAATTCTTGAAATATGCACTTTCACCCTCTAAAGATGAACAAGCCATTTTAGTCGAAGCTATAGCACCAAATTTTAATCGATGTGCATCGACTTTATAAGTGCCAGAATAATTATTACAGCCACCATTACCCACTAAAGTCTCTTCTTTGATATTGAATTCTAAAGTAGGCTTTTTGGTTGAGAATAATTCATTTATCGATTTTTCAGTTAATCCGATATAATCTAATTCCCATTTACCTTTCAATTGTGCTGATTTATCTTCTTTTTTTAATTTGAATTGCGCTTTTAAGGCTTTCTTAGCATCTAAAAATGACAAAGTATCATTGCTTATTTTATAAGATGTTACCAAAGGTAAAATTTTAGAAAGGCCTTGCTCTACCTCCATATTATCACAAGCCATCATGGTAGATACTCCTCTAGAAAATTTGATTTTATTGGATGATTTGAGTTCAAAACCTCCCATCAAATTATTACATCCCGTAATAGCTGCATACTCGTTTTTAGCTAAATCAAAACTAAATACAGGTTCTTTTCCATTGACTTTTTTGTCTATAGCTTTATTTTCAATCGATAATATATGCCATTTTGCATTCAATTCGCTAGCATTCGATCCTAGAGAATTTTGTTTATTCTGAAATAAACTGCAACTGGATAGCATACTTACGACTGCTAAAGCGAGTAGATAATTTAATTTCATGTGATAAATGTATGTTTTTATTACAAGTATAACAATAATAAATATTAATATTCCAATAATTGATTGCATAAAAAAGCTCAACATACGTTGAGCTTTTTTATGATTTTTTAATCGTATTAGATTCCTAATTTTGATTTAATACCTTTTTGAATAGCATTTTTGTGTAAAAGGATAGAAATAGTTTTGTATTTCACATATTCTTTAGTGGCATACATATATCCTTTGTAATCATTGGATTCGCCCCAAGAATTTTTTACGATATAGTACTCTTTACCGTTTTGATCTTTTACCAAACCTACGATGTGCATACCATGGTCATCTGTAGTAGAATAATCGTCATAAGCCGCTTGACGGATTTCTTCTGTAATTTTTGCTTCTTGTTTTGGACCGTTAAATAAATCTGCAACTTCTGCTTGTGTCATTTTCTCCATTTCTTTTTCAGGAACGAAAGCAACACCATTTTTCCAGCTAAAGAATTTTTCCGAAACATCAGTTGCCCATGCAACAGTATATCCGTTTTGTAATGCATTATCTATAATGTCAGTTAAATCATTCATCTTTACATTATAAAATCTCTCATAAGACCAGTTATCAGGAATCAACAATACAAATGGTTTGTAATAGTCATGTGCTTTGAAAGAACTGATTCCGATATAATCATCTGGATTAATTCCTACTACTTGATCCGCCCAAGTACGTGGCGTATAAGTTTTTCCATTATATTGGAAAGTTTGAGGAGGAACGCCCAAATAAGCATCCATTACGCCAGTCACGGCTTTTTGCCAGTTTGGAGTTAATTTCTTGTTTTTCACAATGTTCTCATTCATGTTTTGCAAAATGTTGCTCATTTCAGAGAAATTGTTGCGTGTTTGGCCTTCACGAAGTCCTGTATATACTTCTTTTGGTACAGCACCATATTTACGATAAATAGTCAATACGTCGTGTAATTGACCACCTTCACCTTGAGCTTGGTCGCCATGAAGTTGAACGAAAGTTTTAGCTTTTTCTAAATACGTATAGTACGCTGTAAAAATTTGAGAAATCTCAACAGGTTGTTTACCCATACGAATCATTTCTGATTCTAAAAATGAGTTTCCTGAGTAAGACCAACAAGTACCTGAAGAACCTTGATCTTTGATAGAAGTATTACCTAAATTGATTACTTCTGTGAATACAAAACCATCTTTGCTTTTGTCACTAACATTGTTTTTTAGTGCATTAATCAAGTTGTCTTGAGCAAATGATTGGGTGGATGAGGCTAATAAGAATGCCGCAATATAAAAGGATTTTCTCCAGTTCATTTGTGAAACAGTTTTAAATTTTACGATACTAATATACGTGTTTTGCTAACTAAATTTTGTAAAAATCCTATCGCAATTCTTCTTTAGGATCGTATAATGGAACGATAATATAAAACGTAGTACCATGATTCAGTTTAGTTTCATAATCAATTGTACCACCCATACCTGTAATGGTTTGTTTTACGAATGCTAATCCAAGACCAGTTCCTGAACTTTTGGTCGTGAAGTTAGGCTTGAATATCTTGGGCAATACTTCATTCGGAATCCCGAACCCATTATCTCTAATTTCTACCAAGACGTTATGTTCGTCGTGCGATTTAAGTGTAATTTTAATTTTAGGTCTGCGTCTCCCCAATGTAGCTTCTATCGCATTTTTTATAAGATTATTAAACATGCGAATAACCTGATCGCGGTCTCCAAAAATCTCAATTCGGTCACCGAGTCCTGACTCATTTATCAATTCAATTTGTACATCTGGAATGTTGTCGTACACATGAATAGACTTATTAATCTTTTCAATCAAATTGAGGACGACAAACTGAGATTCTGGCAATTTGGCAAAAGCCGAAAACTCCGAAGCAATGCGTGCCAAAGCTTCTATTTGTTCTATAAATGAATTGGAAATTTTTTCGAAACGTTCAGAAAATCTTGGATCATTATCTTTGAAAGATTTATTTAACTGTTGAATCCCCAGTTTCATTGGGGTCAATGGATTTTTAATCTCATGGGCAACCTGCTGTGCCATTTCACGCCATACAATTTCTCGCTCGGCATGTCTCAACTGGTTCGCATGTTCCTCCAATTTTACCAACATATAGTTGTATTCTTTTACTAAAAGCCCAATTTCATCATCTTTTTCCCAATACAATGATTCATTTGGCTTACCAGACATATTAGTTTGCGAAAGCTTCTTACGAATAATTTGCAACGGCTCCGTTATCTTGTTAGAAATATACAATGCCAGAAAAGCGAAAATGATCAGAATAATAGTGTAAATATTTAAAATCGTTTTCAAGAGTATATTCGTACTTTCGTTTTCTACCTTTTGGTAATTGAAATACGGAATACCCAGATAAGCTATGGTCTTGTAATTTGAATCTTTAATGGTTGCGTAAGCAGTTTCGTATTCGAAGTCTATAATTTGCTCAAGCATTAAAGTTTCATTTTTCTTCAATACGTTCATTTCCAAGTAGGCGTTAGGATTGATGTATGAAGAAATCAGATTATGATTGTAAATGCTTGGTTGCGTGGTGAAAAATAATTTTCCATTCTTATCATAAAGATTAAAATCTGTTACCATCACATTAGTTAGTGTGGACATCGTTTTATATAAGGATGATAAGTGTGTATAAGAAGAATCTTTGGATGCAATGTCTTCCAGATTCTGTACAATCTCTGCGATATAATCGAATTTCTGATCTTTGCGACTTTGTTCTGTTTGAAGCTTGATACTATAAAAACTGATGATACCTGAAATAACAATAGCAATTAAAACGGAACTAATTACTAAAGTTTGAATGCGAGAACTATATCGAATCTGCGCTAGAGTATACCTAAATCTCAAATATAAATTGACAAAAGATACATCTTGACGAATATAAATAGGAATGATTTGAGCCGAAAATCGTACAATCGTGGTTACTAGATAAAGAAATAAAAACGTAATGGATATTACTGTAATAAATTGCCAATAAGATTGTATTGGCTTACTTACAATAAGGGTTGTTCTCGTGTCTGGACGAAAAATGATATGTTCAAAATTATTATCATCATCATTAATAAAGAACTCGTCTGTTCCTTTATCCTGATATAAGTCTTTATTCGGATAGGTGAATTTTCCATTTTGGCTTATTAATATACCATCTTTATAGATAGCAAAATTATAATCTTTCGTTTTGGCATTTACATCATTATCAACTGGTCTATCCGTGAAAAAAGGTAGATAGGTAGTAATATTATTGATGTTCTTTTTTAGATTGATAATAATAGAATAACTATTACCTGCATCATCTTGTGTACTCATCAACGTGAAATAGTCGTAATAACCAATTTCGGTTTTAGATTTATAGAAAGATCGAGTATAATTTACTTTAGTAGCATTAGTAATTACTTTTTCTCGATAATCGGTTAGAGGGTTAGAGAAATAAGTATCTAAAGGTTTCCCATTGAAATAATAGTATCCTGAATAATTATAATTAGATAGATAGCCTGTTAAATAGTTTTTTTGAATATAATCGTCAATTAATTGAGAATTTGGGTTTGTAGAAGCTAATTCAATTAGTTTTTTTAATTGAGTATCGTTGTCCAGTTTATTTTCAATCCCCGAGAATAAGGAGATAGCTTCCACATCATCATCAGATTCCAAATTCAAGAGCATCAACTTCATATGCTCTCTATTATTTTGGTTGATTGCGTCCGCATATTTTATAGTCGTGATACATGCAATTGTCAATATTGTAATCACTTGCGTATATATGTTGTTGTGTCGCAACATAGATTTGTCAAATGATTGCATCATAATGAGAATCCCAATCAGCACATTAATCAACGAAAAGTCTTCATAAAAACCACCAATTATTAATGCCATAACTAAGGCAATCAATTGTATATTAAGATTAGTGGTAGTTTTGGGCGTAAGAATCTTACCAATATAAATGACAATGTCAGTAATTAATATTACCGAGAAGATTATAATCGTATAAATGAGAACATGATAGAAGGTAAAGTCATAGGTGAAAAATAACGTGATAAGATCTTCTGTCGAAAAAGAAGAATGTGTTATTAATGTAGCTAACTGACTAAAGAGTTGGTTGTATAAATAATAAATGGATAAAAGGACGAGTAGAAATACCCAATTCCGGATAGAACGTTTTACCAGAAATTTTGGCACTACGACATATTTCCTAATATAAATACAGAAACAGACAACCCATAAGATTACAATAGAGTTTACCAAAAAGGACCAAAGATTCGGCGCTATATCACTATATGCGTAGGTGCGAGGTGAGAATAATTTGTAATCCGATATTTGTGAAAGCCAATTCGTATTTAAATCTATGACACGTATAATCAAAAATGTAGTTGATAATAACACAATTGATAAAAACGGTCTTCCTCTTTTTGCCATACTAACACAAATACTACTGATTAATATGACACAACAAATGGTACCTAATACCCAACAAAGCAATTGAATATTTAAATAGATATTGTTGTACTTGTTACTTTTTAGCTTAACAGAAAAGAGGTAATTTTTATTGACAGAATAGATGTTACGGATTTCATCTGTATCACCAAATTTTGCTACTTGCAGTTGTGTGTTGGTTGTCGCTCCAATATATTTTACAGAACCTTGTGGCTTATAGTTTGCATTAAATTGTCGCTCAATGGGAATTAATGCTACTATATGAAGTTCCGAAGCCAATTTTTTCTTCTTTACTAAGAATGAAAAATTATCGGCATAGATATACGAAATTCCTTCATTCAATCCGGCATCAGTTTCTGGAACATAAATATTGGATGACCAGAAAATGGGTTTGCCATTTTTGTATATGTATAGATATATTTGATGCTGTTGATATTCTTTGGAGATTTCTCTTACTTGAAGTGGATAGCGTTCGCTATTGACAAAAGTTTTGTTCAAAATAGAATCGGAGAAAATCTTATCTATAATTTGCTCCTTATTTTGAATAGTATTTGTGAATTTCTTTGCTTCTAAATCTAATATATCATTGTCCGTAATGGCATTTTTTACGGTGACGGCTGTCGCAAAAAATAAAAGTGTAAGTACGAATAAAAGTATTCGGATTTTGTTTTTCATGTTTTACGACTCTATCAATTGTTTATAGGGCTTGACCACGTATGGTTTATTATAGTTAAAAATAGCATAAATAATCCACACTAAAGAACACACTTTAAGTGAATCAGTTGAGTAAATCGGTTTATTTTTCTATCGGAAGATTTAATTCCTCAATTCCCCATTCGGCCCATGATCCATCATACACTCTAATTTTTTGTGTACCAATAAGATGACTGGCAAAAGCTATAATTGATGCGGTAATTCCTGATCCGCATGTAAATACATGTTCACTGCTTTTAGTATTATGATGTTCAAATAAGGATTGGATGTCCTCCTTATTTGCGAATACTTCTCCTGCGAGTACTACTTCATAAGGAATATTTTTGGAGTGCGGAATATGCCCACCGTGCAATCCTTTTCGAGGTTCGGGTACTAGACCCGTAAATCTTCCTTTACTTCGTGCGTCGAAAATATCAATCTCCGTACCTTTATAATGTTCAAGAATGAACTCTTTGTCTGCATACCAATCTCCTCTGAAATTTGCCTTGAAATTTCCTCTCGCGGGAGCGTCAGCATATGCCGTAGTTATTGGATACTTGTTTTTCTTCCATATAGGCAAACCACCATTAAGTACATATACTTTATCAAATCCCATTACTTTAAACATCCACCAGGCTCGTGGAGCAGAATAAATTCCCCAGCAGTCATACACTACAACAGTACTCTCTTGGTTAATTCCCAACATTTGCATTTCTTCCTCAAAAACTTCAGGTGCAATTAAATTGTGGGGTAATTTTGATCTTTTATCAGATAATTTTCCTTCAATATCAAAAAATAAAGAGTTAGGAATAAGTTCCAACTTTTTTCCTTTCAGTGATTTTCCAACTTTATCAATAGTGCAGTCTAAAAGAATAATCGTATTATCTTTTAGTGCTTCAGCTAATTGTGTGACCGTAATGAGAGAAGAATCGAATATCATAACCTAAATTTACGAATTAAGCTACAAAAACAAAAAGCTCCAATCTTGCGATTGGAGCTTTTCTTATATGTGATCAGTGACTAAAAATTATTTTTTGTCGCCACCTTCCATTTGCTCTTTCAATTGAGCTAAAACGTCTAAATCACCTAAAGTAGATTTCTCAACTGAATCTTTTACTTTTTTCACTGCGTTTGATGCTGATTTAGCGTCTTTTTTGCGTGCGTTAGATTCTTCTTTGCGAGCTTCTTCTTTAGCTTCTTCCCAGATACGAGAGTGAGAGATAACTAAACGTTTGTTCTCTTTGTTGAACTCGATGATTTTGAATTCAGCAGTGTCATCTACTTTCAATGCTGAACCGTCTTCTTTTACAGAGTGTTTAGAAGGACAGAAACCTTCAACACCGTATTGTAAAGCTACGATATCACCTTTGTCACCAACTTTGATTACTGTACCTTCGTGGATCGAACCTTCGGTGAAGATAGTTTCGAATGTATCCCAAGGGTTTTCTTCTAATTGTTTGTGACCTAAAGATAATTTACGGTTTTCTTCGTCTAATTCTAATACAACTACATCTAATGTTTCACCAACTTTAGTGAATTCGTTAGGGTGGTTGATTTTTTTAGACCATGATAAGTCAGAGATGTGGATTAATCCGTCGATACCGTCTTCTAATTCAACAAATACACCGAAGTTAGTCATGTTTTTAACTACAGCTTTTTGTTTAGATCCAACTGGGTAACGCTCAGTGATGTTTTTCCAAGGATCTGGAGTCAATTGTTTGATACCTAAGCTCATTTTGCGCTCTTCGCGATCCAATGTTAAGATTTGAGCTTCAATTTCATCACCTACTTTTAAGAACTCTTGAGGAGAACGTAAGTTTTGTGACCATGACATTTCAGATACGTGGATTAAACCTTCAACACCTGGGATGATTTCTAAGAAAGCACCGTAATCAGCAACTGTTACGATTTTACCTTTTACTTTAGAACCTACTTCTAATGCAGTGTCTAAAGATTCCCATGGATGAGCTGATAATTGTTTTAAACCTAATGCGATACGTTTTTTCTCATCATCAAAGTCTAATACAACAACGTTGATAGTTTGATCAAGAGCTAAAACTTCTTTTGGATGCTCGATACGGCCCCAAGAGATATCTGTAATGTGAAGTAAACCGTCAACACCACCTAAGTCGATGAACACACCGAAGTCAGTGATATTTTTAACAGTACCTTCTAATACTTGACCTTTTTCTAATTTAGCAACGATTTCTGATTTTTGGTTTTCTAAATCGTCTTCAATTAATACTTTGTGAGATACTACTACGTTTTTGAATTCGTGGTTGATTTTTACCACTTTGAATTCCATAGTTTTACCTACGTAAACATCGTAATCACGGATAGGTTTGATGTCGATTTGAGATCCAGGTAAGAAAGCTTCTACACCTTTGATGTCTACGATCAAACCACCTTTAGTACGAGATTTAACGAAACCGTCGATGATAGCATCATTTTCTAATGCTTCATTGATAGCTTCCCATGATTTTTGAGTTTTTGCACGCTTACGTGACAATACTAATTGACCATTTGCATCTTCTTGAGACTCTACAAATACATCAACAGTATCCCCGATTTTTAAATCAGGTAGATCACGAAACTCAGTTTTTGCTACAAGACCGTCTGATTTGAAACCTACGTTTAATACAACGTCTTTGTTGTTGATAGAAACAACAACACCTTCGATAATTTCACCTTGATTGATTTGGTTGAAAGTACCAGCGTATTGCTCTTCTAATTTAGCACGCTCAGCCTCGCTGTAGTTACCGAAAGCTTTCTCGTCAGCATCCCAATCGAAATCACCTTCTGGTGTAGACCAAGTAGTTGATTTGATTTGGTCGATCAAAGTTGAATCTGCTTCAGACTCAATTGTCTCAGTGTCTTTCACTACTTTAGTGTCAGCACCTTGTAGCTCTGCGTTTTTCGCCGCTAACTCTTTTTCTGCTTCTTGTTTTTTTGCCATTAATTAATTTTCTCCTTTTTCCTACATTGTAGGAAGTGCAAAGATACGAAAAAGTTTTATTTCCAATTATTTATGTAAAAAAAAGTTTCAACAGTTTTTTATTCGCTCGAAGAGTCGATGGCAGAGGTCTGTATTATTATTTTTACAAGGTCTTTTTCATTAAATGGCTTGATGATGATATTATCAAAGGTTAGCATCCTTTTTTTCTCTAATTCTTTGATTTGTTCATAATCAGAAGATGTAGCTATGACTTTGGTTTTGGCAAGCTCAGGTAGCTTTCTGATATATACTAATAGCTCATCGCCAGTCATAATTGGCATATTGATATCTGTAATGATAATATCTGGTGTATAGTTCTTTAAGATTTCGAGCGCTTCTAGACCATTAGAAGCTGTTTTGACCTGCGTAAAACTTTGGAAATACTGCTTGAGGTATAAGATGTTGAGAATATTGTCATCTACCAAAAGCCATGAAATAGTGCCAGGTAAATCAGCTAAGGTGTTATAAGTAACAGATGGTTTATTTTTCTTTTTGGCCTTTGGAATAGGAATTTCTATGGTAAATGTACTTCCATAGTTTTCTTTACTCGTAAAGGTGATTGAACCTTGTAACTGTTTTACCAATCTTTTCGTAATATACAAACCTAAACCGATTCCATTACTCAATTTGTTTTCGTCGCTTTTAGTAAAGTATTTTTTGAAAATATTGGGTTGCATGCTTTCCGAAATACCTAATCCGGTGTCCGAAATGCGAATGTATAAATTGTTGAGTTCATTGATCATGATGTAACAACTTACCTTGCCATGCATGGTGTATTTAATACCATTAGATATTAGGTTGGTCAATATTTGACGGATTTTGAGTTCATCACAATGAATTATAGTTGGGGTATCTTCTTCAATGATGACTTCGAGTGCTATATTTTTAATTTCAGCCTGACTTTTGTGTATCAAATAAATATCATGGGCCAATTCTTCTATATCAAAATCTTTTAATTCTATGGAGGATGTATAATCCATTTTACTAAGATTAAGAATATCATTAATGGTACGGGAAGTATTGGATATATTAGAATATGCTGAATCGAGGAATAGTTTTTCCTTTTCCGAATAGATATTAGATCTCCTACGCAGTAAATCTATTATACCAATTAAAGAATTGATAGGCGTCCTAATCTCATGACTTATTTCTGCTAAGATATCTGATTTTTCGGAAGCTAACTTGGCCGCATATTGCTGCTCTTGAATTAATTGTTCTTCGTAATATTTATTTCTGAATTGATAGTAAATCATAATAAATATTAGAATAAAGATAAAAACAAGACATAATATTGTTTGCCATGTCAATTTACCAGATTGTCTCAACAAATCCTGGTGTTCATTTTGGAGCATTTGTTTCTGTTTCAACAATTGCAAATCATTAATTTCTAATAAGGTCTGGTAAATGCTGTATAATAAAGTGAAATGATTGGCTAATAATTTCCTTTCGGATTTTCTTATCGATTCGTAAGTGTTTCTAAATTGAAAGAAATGACTATAATTGGATTTAGAGAAATTTTTAATCTCTTCATTATAGGTGTGGATCACCTCTTCATCTATGACAGGGTCTTGTTGTATTTTTACAATATTATAAATTATTGATTTTTCTTTATTTTGTGGAGATTTCTTTACTTTGTTGATGTCTATTGTGAGATTTTTAGTAGATGGAGGAGACGAAAGTACTGTGTTTTGAAGTCTTGATTGTAACGTATCTGTCTGTGTGGATAAGGCTGTGAGTTGTTTGATTTTAGTTTGTAAAACTTTATACTTATCTAAGCGAACTAATGAGTTTAAATCATATGCAAATTGTACGCTATCGCGTTGATGTGACTCTATTATTTCGTTAGTTATCTGGCTTAGACTGAGAAGATCTTTTTCATATTCTTTATAATTATTTATCTGGAGATCAATAGAGAATTGTCTAAAGTGGTTTTCTGCTTCTAAGAAGTAATTGACCGCGTTTTCGTATCTTGAGTCTTTGTAATTTGTAAGCTCTATTAGGTTAGAAATACGTTTTTGAATTCCTTCAAAATAGTTAATACTAATAAAGAAAATAGTAGTAATAAAGAGAAAGAGAGCAATCGTCGCAACAAGTAAGGCCGTTCTTATTCTGTTTCTTGAATGAATCTGTTTTTCTATCATTAAGCAACTATGTTTTGAATTGATTAACTATCTTTTTAATTGGAGTTTTTATACTTTGTTTTGATAAAATAATACTTGTATTAAGTTCAAAACCTATCAAAATTATTAAGGAATTTAAATACATCCAAATCATTATTACAATAATAGTACCTATCGATCCGTATAATTTATTGTATGCGTTAAAATTATTGATGTAAAAGGCAAATCCAGAAAAGGTTAGAATTGCCAATATTGTTGCTAATAAAGCACCTGGACTAAAAATCTTCCAATGCTTAGAACTGGAGGGACCGTACTTATATACTAGTCCAACAGTAAGGAAATAGATTAAGAAAAGAATACTCCAGCGAGAAATTTTAAGAAGGAAGGTCCAAAGCCAAGCTAAATCATAATCTATACTTTCCTTTAGGTAGTTAATGATGACCCCAACCGCTGTAAAGACCCCTATACCTAATGCTAATGCGGTGATAATCGCAATAGAAAGAGCCAAAGCAATGGTTCTTCTAACAATCCATTTTCTGTTTTCGCGCGTTAGAGAAGCTTTATTAAAAGCCATCATCAGATTGGTCATGCCATTGGTTGCAAAAAATGTTGCCAATAGAAAACCAAAAGAAAGCAAACCACCATTTTGGTTTTTGACAATATCCTCTAATGTGTTTTTAATGGCATTGTACGCATCCGTTGGAATAACAATTTCCAAAAATCCCAATAATTTCTCTTGAAAATTTTCGACAGGAATATAAGGAATCAAGGTAAATAGGAAGATAATACCTGGAAAAATAGCCAGTATAAAATTGTAGGCTAAGCTAGATGCTTTATTGAGAATAGACTCGCGTGTTATTTCTTGGAAGAAGAACGTAGCAACAGTATAAATAGGAAGTTTTCCAAAACCAGGTATATAGGCTGTTTTGCTCCATTCGACCAAATTGTCGTACGGTTTTAACAATAATAATCGATTATGGAGCTTGTTCATTTCACATTAGTCGAAATAAGGCTCCATTTGCTTCATGAAAACATCTGGGGCTTTGCAAGGTCTGTTTTTAGCCATATCAACAAAGACTAGTTGAGTGGTTCCTGTATTTAATAATGTGCCAGCCTCATTGTACACTTCATATTCAAACTTGATTCGAACGGCTGGTTTTTCTCGAATTATTACTTTAATCGTTAATAATTCATCATATTTAGCCGGTTGAATATACTTAATATTCATTTCCAGCACGGGCATCATGACACCCATTTCTTCCAATTCTTTGTAAGAAAATCCTCTTTTTCGCAACATTTCGGTACGAGCTACCTCGTAATAGGCTGCATAATTTCCATAATAAACGTATCCCATTTGATCCGTCTCTGCATATCTCACCCTAACTTTTTCTTCGTGTACAAACATGGATATTTTTATTTTTTATCTTTTAATATTTCTTTCGTCTAGTGCTTTTTGGAATTTGCGCGCATTAATTTGATGTTCTGCTACTGTTTCAGCAAAGGCGTGATAGCCCGAAAAATCTTCTTTTGCACACATATATATATAGTTGTGATTTGACGGATTTAATACGGCATCAATAGCCACAATTGGAGGCATATTGATTGGTCCTGGAGGCAGACCTTTGTATCGATATGTATTGTATGGATTATCAATCGTTAAATGTCTATTCAACACACGGCGAATACTAAAATCATTATTGGCAAAAATCACCGTAGGATCTGCTTGAAGCAACATTCCTCTTTTCAATCTATTCAAATATAGACCTGCTATCATTGGCATTTCGTCGTTGTGAAGAGCCTCTCCACGTACGATGGAAGCTAAAATAGAAACTTCAACAGGCGTAAGATTTTGTTGTTTTGCTTTTTCTATACGTTCAGCTGTCCAGAATTTTTTGTATTCTTCATTTAGACGATCAATCACTTTATCTGCGGATGTATTCCAATAGATTTGATAGGTATTTGGAATAAACATCGTGTAAAAGTTGTCCTTGGTGAAGCCATATTTTTCAGCTACTGCTTCATTGGTCAATAGAGAAAGAAATTGCAAAGAATCTTGTTCGAAATTGCGACCCAGAAAACCAGCAAAATCTTCTTTCAATCGGATATTCGAAAAACGTAATGATACAGGTTCTTGGTATCCGCCGCGAAGATTTCCAATGAGTCTTCTGTTGCTCATCCCTTTTTCTAATTTGTAGCGACCAGCTTTTACAGAAGTTGGATATTTCATCGCTTTGGATACATAATCAAATTCATCTGCATCTTTTACCACATTGTCCGTACGGATTCTGCTCAATACATTTTCGTAAGTGTCATTCGTATATACGAATAAATATTTCTGCGCATCGGTTACCGAAGCACCTAAGAAGATTTGATAAATTTTATACCCCACAATAAGTCCTACCGCAAGGATTATTGCAATGGTGATTCCTAACAATTTAGGAAATTTCTTTGTTGTAGTCATGTTTTTAATTTGGAAGTTTTTCTGTCGGGGTAATGTCGTTTGCTAACTCTAAATTAATTGGGGAACCAATACTGATAAAACGTGATGTCGAATCAGGAGATTGACTGATAACACGAGCTGTAGCCGTATCTACTATATTACCAGTAATTTTTCCTACAGTAAGACCAAGACCTGCTAAAGCAAATTTCGCTTCTACCAATGTATAGTTTGTCAATGTAGGGATTTCTACTTCATTAGCCCCTCGACCATTGCCAAGCACTAATGTTATTTTAGAACCTTTAGCTATTAAACGTCCTGTTTTAATGGTTTGTCCTGCAAATTTTGCATCTAAAACCACATCTCGAGCAATGTCATTGATGTAAATGGTATCTGCAATTTTTAGCGAAGCATTGTTAAGAATAGCTTGTGCTTCGATTAGGTTTTTTTCGATAATATTTGGGAATTCTACATCCGGAGCTACTTCCGTAATAATTGTTAAATAGATTGTACGGCCACTTTTAACAAGAGCACTCGCTGAAGGATTTTGTTCGATGACCAACCCTGGTTTAGCATCCATTTGATAAATCGAATCGATTTTGTATTCCAAGCCAGCTTTGTCCAATATTTCTTTAGCTTCAGTGATGGTTAATCCTTTTAATAA
Organism: Sphingobacterium sp. SGL-16; assembly: GCF_011043515.1. Classification (NCBI taxonomy): domain Bacteria; kingdom Pseudomonadati; phylum Bacteroidota; class Sphingobacteriia; order Sphingobacteriales; family Sphingobacteriaceae; genus Sphingobacterium; species Sphingobacterium sp. SGL-16. The sequence continues at coordinate 35,319 of NZ_JAAKGQ010000006.1, forward strand.
AGGTACTTCCTGCGCATCACCATGTTTGGTATAAATTCTTAGTCCGATATATACCGTTAAGAAAATTCCTGCGATGGCTATTAATGCATAAATGAGGTTTTTTCTAAACTCATCTGTTTTTAGATAAAGTAATAATTTGGACATCCCTAAGTGTTTTATTTTTCTTTAATGTAAAGTTACGCTATCTGTAGTGGATAAACCTAACGAATATTCAGCAAAAATATTCGTTTTTCCGTGTATCACAAATTATATTTGCGAACAGAATCCCTTAATATGAAAACAAAAGTAGCATTAGTCACAGGTGGATATACAGGTGAAGCTGAAGTATCTTACAAAAGTTCAAAATTCGTTTACAGTCAATTAGACAAAGATAAATACGATATATATTTAATCGATATCACACCAGAAGGTTGGTATTACGAAGATGAAAACGGAACGAAACACAATATCATAAAAGATGATTTCTCCTTGTTGTTAAATAATGTTAAAATCACATTTGACGTCGCGTTTATCATCCTTCACGGCACACCAGGTGAAGATGGTCGATTGCAAGGTTATTTTGATATGGTAGGTTTACCGTACACTTCTTGTAATGCATTAACATCTTCGTTGACGATGAACAAAGGCTACACAAAAGCAATTATCGCGGATATTCCAGAGTTGAATGTCGCTAATTCTGTATTGCTTTTTGAAAATCATAGAGCAGAAGCTGTTCACTTGGTGGAGTCAAAGTTGCAGTTGCCTTACTTCGTAAAACCAAATGCGGGCGGTTCTAGTATTGGTATGTCCAAAGTAAAAGAAGCTTCGGAATTAAAGGAAGCCTTGGATAAGGCGTATGATGCAGAAAATACAGGTGCTCAGGTATTGGTAGAAGAATTTGTTACAGGTAGAGAGTTTTCACAAGGTATTTTCAGAAATTCAAAGGGGGAGTTGGTGGTTTTGCCAGCGACAGAGGTCAAAACTACACGTGAATTTTTTGACTTCGAAGCGAAGTACACGCCAGGATTAACAGAAGAAATTACTCCAGCTGATTTGACTCAAGAGCAGCAAGATCGAGCTGCGCGAATTATCAAAAAGATTTATATTCGATTGAATTGTAAAGGTATGGTACGTGTGGATTTCTTCTTAGAAAATGGAACCGACAAATTCTATTTTATAGAAATCAATACTATTCCTGGACAAACTGCGCAAAGTTTTATTCCGCAACAAGTTCGCGCTTTTGGAATGAAAGAAACTGATTTTTACGGAGAGTTAATTGAAGCTGCTTTAGTAAAATAATACTTTTTATTTTTTAATAAAAGGAAAGGGCAAGTTAACCACAACTTGCCCTTTCTGTATTAATATAAATTATTGAATAACAGCTTAAATGTGCCATGTGTTTGGCCTCTAAAGGTAATATCTGAAGTAAATACGGTCAGCTTACCTTTTTCTATGCTTTTCTCGAATCCTATAACGCCATCTTTAAGGTATTTTTCTCCCCATGACCAACCACTTTTCAAGACTTTTTCGGAAGAAAACCACATTAGAGGCTTGAGGGTAGAATCCTGAATTTTGTAAACATTATTATTAGAGAAATAAAAATCAATTTCTGATGGATAGCCTTTTCCTGATTTGGAGTTGTTGTCCAATGAAGCCTTTAAGACCGAACCAGGTGTATAGTACACTTCGCGTTTTAAAGGTTTATTATCTGTGTCTACCAAGTGATTCACCACGTTTAATTTTAGATCTTCTGCTATTTTTGAGCTGTTACCAATTGCAATCAAATGCCCACCATTTTTAATGAATTTTTCCAGTTGTGGAAGTGTAGTATTCATTGTCATATTTCCCCATTGTGATATGTAATTAGCTGGGAGATTCGCTGGAAGAGAACTTGAGAACGTTCTAATCAAAGCATTACTTGGTAGAATAATGACGTCATATTTTTTATTTAAATCACCTTTGTCGAGTTCTGGTGCAAAAACTAATGTAAAATCATAGCCATATTGCTCAAGAATAAAACGAGTCCAGCCCGAAGGCATACTACCGCCGTAGGTGTCCCAAAGTCCTATGCGAAGGGATTTAATGAGTTTACTATCATTTGGTAAATTATTAACACCAGTTGTGGACAAACCTGATTTGGCTAACAATTCTTTTACTTGAATATTATTGGGAAAAATAAAACCTCCAGCTTCATTGCGGTAAACTTTGACTTTTTGCTTTAGTAATGCGTTGACTACGCGAAAGCTTTCGTTGTCTTTATTCGCTAACACTACATATTTTTCTGTACCTAGTGCTGCTGTATTAATTTTTAAAGGCTCACCATAAGGTAGCATAGTGAAATTTCCTTTTACGTCATCAAAAGCACGGTCAAAATTGATATGCATCATATAAGCCAAAGTCCAGCCAGCTGCATCGTATGGTGGGATAGGAGGGCCACCTGCATATTCGAAATCATTAGGATGATCTTGTGCTTCAAACATATCCAGAATATGCGGACGAAAAGCCTGATTCGTTCGTATCAGATAGCTTTGAGCTGGATATTTTTTACCATCAAAAGCGAAACTTTCTTTTGCTTGTTCGATACGAATTCCATTCGCTGATAAGGCATTTAGGAATTTGATTGTTGTAGCTGGATTATCTTGCTGTGCAGAAATAATATATGCTCTTGGGTCACGATATTTTGAATCCTTCAACAATGAATCTAGGGCCTGTATTGGATTACTACGTTGATTTTTTAACTTTTCGTCTTGTACTTTTAAATTTTCAATAGCTTTTTCCACAACAGCGACTTTGCTTGGGGATAAAGACCAACTGTCTTGACTACCTTTTTCAATGGAATTTCTTCCCATTCGATATATGTTAAACAAAAGCTCTTCTCTAAACTTGGCTGCATAATTCAATACCGCGTAATTTAGCGATGTCGAATAATCGATAGATTGTTTGAAATGCCAAATCTGTGGAAGAACGGGATAGTGCGTATTACTATTGGGAATCAAACGTGATGGCACCAAAGGGATTTCAAATGGATTGGGTCCACCAATAATTTCAGTCAATAAGCCAATTGTGTTGTGAAAATAGGTGGTTGTACGCAATCCGCCATTATACCATGTGGAGAAGACCGAGCCACCGCGCTGAGTGTAACCTGGCTTATTTTCTGCATACAATCGTGATGACATTGCAGCACCCAATGATTCGATTCCTGTAATGACCAAAGGATCGAATACATAATTAAATGGATCACGATAAGGTGCACCCGCAACTACAGCTCCTGCTGGTGCTGTTTGATGGTGGTTGTACATGATCTGTGGATTCCATTCAATAAACAATTGTCGGGCTATATTTTGAGATTCTTTTAGATTCAACATAAAGAAATCTCGGTTATTGTCATGACCTGCGTATTTTTGATAAAGAGAAGGTAAATTACTCAGTGAACGTTTCTCTGGCTGTGATTCTCTCATATACCAATTGCTGACCAACTCTTGTCCATCTGGATTAGCATGTGTTAATAGAATAATACAATTTTCAAGAATATTTTTAGTCTCATCATCATTTTTACTTGCCAAAAGGTAAGCTATCTCAATTAATTGGTGCATGCCTACGGTTTCGCTGGCGTGCAATCCACCGTCAATCCATACTACAGATTTGCCTTGCTTGGCTAATTCTTTTGCTTTTTGCTCTGAAAGTTCGGCACGTGCAAGACTTTGCGAAATGGATTTATATTCGGATAATTTTGCCAGATTTTGAGGTGAAGAAACAATTAGCATGGGCTGATCTCTGCCTTCTTCCGTCTTACCAATGACTTGATAAATGACCCTGTCCGATTGTTGAGCTAGCTTTTTGAAATAGGCTTCTGTCTGTGTAAAATTTGCTAAATGGTAATCCTCGCCAATTGCGAAACTAAAATGTTCTTTTGGAGTGGTTATCTGTGCGGATAAAATATGAAAATGCACAAATAGAAGTGCTAGAAAGTATATTTTCTTCATTGATTTAGAAAATTGGTAGTGTCTAAATAAAGATAATGAAGAAAGATGGGAATGAAGAACTGAATTGATTTAGAATTAGAAATGTTACATGTTCGTAATAGTTCGGAAAGTCAAATTGACGCGAGGTGTATGGATTGTTTTCGTTGGAGGAAGTCTGTGCAACCAGTGGGTCTGCGTTTCATCTTTCATAATAAGCAATGATCCATTCTCTAAATTAATATCAATCTTTTCTTTGGAAGTTTTATGTTTGAAAGAGAATTTTCGTTCTGCGCCAAGACTAACGGAGGCTATCGCGCCATTTTTCTTCAAATCTTTTTCGCCATCGCTATGCCAAGCCATTCCTTCATCTCCATCATGGTATAGATTCAGTAAGCATGAGTTGAAGGTTTCGCCACTTGATTTTTCCACTATAGTTTTTAGTTCCAATAAAGTGTTGTTCCACGGGGAAGCGACTTTTTCGATGCCCGAATATTTGTAAGAATACGCATGATCACCATACCAAGCTACTTTTCTTTTGGTAGTAACTAGTTTGCCAAAAATAATGGCTTGATCGTGCTGCCAATTTATTTCTTTTAGCAATTGTTCGTAGAAATAGGAGGGATTATCCAGAATTGGACCATAATAAATCACAGAGCCATCATAAGGTAGCAAGTTTTTTGTTGGGTCGGCTGTATTAAATAATTTCATCTGTAATAGAGTTTATAGTTGCATGTTCCCACCCAATGATCGCTGTTTTGCGAATTGGTCCCCACATATAACCGCCGAAGAGTCCAGAAGTTTGAATCACCCGATGACAAGGTATCAGATAAGCTATTGGATTGCTTCCTATCGCAGTTCCCACTGCTCGGGATGATTTAGGATTGCCAATCTCGTGTGCTATTTGACCATACGTTTTCAACTTTCCCTGGGGGATTTTCAATAAGGCTTCCCATACTTTGAGCTGAAAGGATGTGCCCTTCAGGTGTAAATGGATTGGCGAGTTTATTTTTGAAGTATTATTAATAAAATCTTCTATTTCCTGATGAAGGGCTTGCTCTGAGTATATAATTTGTGCATTCGGAAATAAAGACTGAATAGTTTTTAAGGCATTTTCATCCCTGTCAATAAAAGAAACATGACAAATTCCCTTGCTCGTGGAAGCTACACAAACTTCTCCAAATAAAGAGCTTTGAATACTATAGTTGATTTCTAGTGATGCACCTCCATTCTTATATTCAGCAGGTGTCATCGCTTCTATATGGACAAAAAGCTCGTGTAAGCGACTTGTACTGCTCAATCCCGTTTCGAAAGTTGCTATTTCTGTAGATTTGGAATCCTGAAGAATTTGTTTTGCGTATTGTAGACTAATGTATTGCAAAAACTTTTTTGGCGTGGTGCCTGCCCATTCTTGGAATAAACGTTGAAAATGAAAAGGACTGAGATGTACGTGTGCTGCAATTTCTTCCAAACTAGGTTGTCTTTTGAAATTAGCTTGAATGTAAGCTAATGCTTTTGCTATCCGATTGTAATTCAAATTATTTTCTGACATCTCCATACACAAATGTCCTACTTCTTTTTTGTCTATACAATCCGAATATTGCTGAAATAATATTTTACTTATTGTCATTCCGACGAAAGAAGCAATCTCGGAATGACAGTTTTATTATTTCCTTGGTTCCATTCTTACCAAAAATTGATCATTCTCATCTTCAAAAAGAATTTGAACAACCCAACCTTCTTCGTGTGCTACCTTGATTAATGTTTCTTGGTCCAAATAAAGCCATTTGAAAGGTTCGCCTTTTATGCTTTTGAATTCATATTGATAACCTATTTCTCCAAAATAGTAGTCTGGTCTTTTGATGCGGTATTCATCGTATAAATATGAAATGTCAGAACTATCAAACAATAATTGCCCTTTTTCACTTAATAATGATTTACTGTGCGCTAATAACTTTCTGAATCCTTCCACCGTGCCCGCTAGCCCAATCCCATTCATTAAAAATAAAAGTGAATCAAATTGTTGATTGCTTAATGAGAAGAAATCCTCCTGTAGAATTTTCTGAACCCCACGTTGATGCATAATATTACAAGCAGATTGCGAAATTTCTAAGGCTGTTACATCAAAATTTCTCTCTTGAAGGTATAAAGCATGTGCACCAACTCCCGCACCAACATCCAATACTTTACCATCGCAAAGCGATAAAGCAATGAATTCCAATTCTGGAAAATCTTCTGCATCACGGAAGAATACCTCCACAGGCATTTCCTCAATATCACCGTATGTACTATGTAACAATAGAGGAGCAGTTAATTCTTCTTTCTCAAAATATTCGGCTAACGCCTCTCCGTAAACATCTCTATGCATGCTCATCAATCTGTAAATATCTTATGGCCATTTCAATCTCTTCTGGATCTCCGGTATTTTTCATCGCCTCATCCGAAAGCTTAATTACCGGTGTCCATTCCCCTTCTTCGGATAGGGTTTCTGTCATTTTCAATACAATATTCATGCGTTCTAAACCCACATCATTCGTGAAATCAGTTCCTATCCCGAAAGAAATTCCAATCTTACCTTTGCAAAAGTTTACTATTCGTTCAACTTTATTGTAGTCCAATCCATCCGAAAATATAATGGTTTTGGAATTTGGATCTATTCCTTTACTGATATAATGGTTGATTGTTTTCTGGGCGAATTCAATAGCATCACCGGAATCATGACGTACACCATCAAATAGTTTGGTCAGTTTTTTATCAAATTGCTTGAAGAAAGCTTCTGTAGTATAGGTGTCAGATAAAGCTATACCCAAATCGCCACGATATACATTCGCCCAATTTTCTAAACCTAATAAATTAGCCATTTTGTACCCAAACTTCGCGGCATGAAACATAAACCATTCGTGCGCATGTGTACCGATGGGTTTGGTTTGATATTTCATAGCCAAATAAACATTGCTTGTACCAATGAAAGTTTTGGAATTATGGTTTTTCAACGTTTTAATGACCAAATCATGTACCGCAAAAGAATGACGACGTCTTGTTCCAAAATCGGCAATGGTAATATCCAACTTGTCGTATTTTTGCATTTTGTCTTCTACGATAGCGGCCACTTGCGCATCAGATACACGTTGAAGTCCGGTCATCTCGTAATACAACTCACAGATTAAAGACATAATGGGAACTTCCCACAAAATAGTGCGGTACCAATAACCTTCGATTTTTACAGATAGTTCTGAACCATTTTGAGTAATTGTAACCTCATCTGGGTCATAACGATATCCTTGCAAAAAATCAAAATATGTAGGATCAATGTAAGGGCAAGTTTCTGCAAAGAATTTCTTTTCCTCTTTCGTCAACTTAAGCTTTCCTAATTCTTGAATAGCCTCTCTTAGCTTTGCCGCAAAACCATCTGGAAATTGATGTTTTCCTCTATTGATAAATTGATACTTAGCTTTCGCCCTAGGAAACAGTTTTATCACGGCGTATTGCATCGTGAATTTATAGAAATCATTATCTAATATGGATTCGAGTTTTGCCATAAAGAATGTTGTTTTTTAACGAAAAACCCACTTAGATGTTTTGTGGGCGACTAAAATTTAATCGAAAGTACACAAAAAAAGCGAGCCAAGATACCTTAACTCGCCAAAATGATGAATTATGATTTATTTATTCTTATTATCTTCTACTTCTTTCCGAACCGCTGTTGCCGCCTCCTCGTTGAGCGTTTCCTGTTGATCTATTGCTTGATGCAGGAGCAGAACGTTCAACCCGAGGTGAAGAAGATGAACGTGTCACATTCGAATTCGACGATTGTGCCCCACGTGAGTTTGATGTTTGGAATACTGGGTTAGTATTTCGAACACTACGCTCTTGTGTTCTTTGTTCCCTTTGTGGTTGTGCTCTTTCTTGACGTTGTGGTTGAGCTTGCTCCACTCTTTGTGGTTGTGCTCTTTCTACTCTTTGAGGTACGCTTCTTTCTACACGTTGCGGTTGAGCATTGTTACCTCTAGAATTTTCAATACTTCGATTTCTTGCGTTTTCATTGCTTCTATCTACTGTACTACGTTCAATGGTTCTATTATTTCTTTCCGTATTACGATTAACACTTTCTGTATTTCTAGAAGTAGAATTACGTTCAGATCTTACCGTAGAATTATTTCTGTTTGTGACTGCTCTTTCTTCAGTTTTAGTTTCTCTATTACGAATAGTTGTTTTTCCATTATCACCTATATGTATTTCACGTTGTGCATTTCTTGCAGCACTTCTATTGTTGTCCACACGGTTATCGTTTCTCGTTGCTTCTCTATTTGTATTAGTAGGTCTTCTATCTGAAGTTACAGAACGACTCGTTGTTCTATTATTGTCTCGATCTGGTCTATAAATAGATACATTTCTGCTATCTACTTGTGATCTTCCTGGACGATCAGATTGTCTAATACTTCTTACTTCGACTCTTCTACCTATCGCACGCTCAATATCTCTACGCGCTGGGCCACCGTAATAATGGTGATTGTTTACAACATACGTATTATGGATAATGGTGGTTCTATTGTAAATGTTGGATCTACCATAATATGCATGTCTATGGAAAGTTGGCGAGTAAATGTATCTCACTGGTGCGAAACACCAAGCTGATACTGGAATATTAATGCCAATACTAATACCTACACGTGGCATCATCGGCGCCCAACCATAATACCCATTTCCAGAACGCCATTCCACCCAAGCTGGTCCCCATTCATAACCTGGTATCCATCCCCAGCCGCGGTATGAGTTATACACCCAGCGACCATAGTGGAAAGGTGCCCATCCCCAATCATAGTTGGAAACCCAAGTGTTTCCGTATTCTGTCATTGTCCAATACCCATTTGAGCTATATGGTCTAAAATTTCTTCCTTCATTGGGATACCAAATATCACCATAATTAGGATCCATATCCCAATTTCCATAAGGCGATAATTCGTCGTAAAATAAATCCAATGAAACTTGTCCGTAAACTTGGGCTTTCGCTGTATTTATGGTCAAAATGCTGGAAAAAGCGATCATTATCGCTGACATATAAAGGGTGAATTTCCAGTTTTTCATGTTATATGAATTAAAATGTAAATAATCGTTGTTTCTCTGTGTTTGTTGGTATGACAACGAAAAACTTACGAGGGTTTAATTGAGATAGTCTTAAAATTTTACCTTTCTGTGAGAACAGGTATTTATGCTTAGAATTATGTTCGCTACAAAGCCATTATGGCTATTTTATGATGGCGAAAAAAATATTTAGAGTGCAGATTAAAACAATTTATTGATTTGTAGTATTTGTAATTTTAGTAATGAGTAAGAGTGGTCACCTAAAAATTTGTACATTTGCGCTGTGCTTCGCACACCGTACTTTTTAATTTATACATACGTTTAAGAAATATAAATGGGAAGGAAAATCAATAATTTACTCCTCGAATTTGCAAGATTGCATCGTTTTTTGATGCGATTTTTTCGCGAAGTTGTGAGTCCACCATTTGAGTTTAAAGAGATAATAAGACAGTGTTATGAAGTAGGATGGAAGTCTTTTCCATTGATTTCGTTGACTGGATTTATTGTAGGTTTTGTATTCACCAAACAATCTAGACCATCTTTGGAAGAATTTGGCGCCACTTCGTGGTTGCCAGCGTTAATATCCATTGCTATCGTTCGTGCTTTAGCACCATTGGTAACAGCTTTGATTGCTTCAGGTAAAGTAGGTTCTCAAATTGGTGCCGAATTAAGTTCGATGAATGTAACTGAACAAATCGATGCGATGGAAGTGTCGGGAACAAACCCTTTCAAGTTTTTGATTGCAAGTAGAATCTTAGCAACTACCATTATGATTCCTGTTCTTTGTTTTTATGTGGCGGGTATTGGGCTTTTCGGTGGTTATCTAAGTATTACGGCTAAAGATGATTTAAGTTTATTAAGTTTCTTTACACAGGTATTCGAATCCATTCAAATGATTGATTTGTTTGCAATGGTATTACGCGCTGTTGTATTTGGATTCACCATCGGTTTTGCAAGTTGTTATGTAGGTTATTATTCTTCAAAAGGAACAGAAGGTGTGGGGAAAGCTGCCAATTCTGCGGTGGTTGCATCTATGTTTATAGTGTTTATTGAAGAGTTGTTAATTGTACAACTTTTAGGTTTTATCACACCTTTAATCTCCTAATATATGGAAAAGAGCAAAGTAAAGGTAAACTACGATAACGCAGTCATTCATGTGGACGATGTGAGCAAATCATTTGGCGATAGACAAATATTACGCAATGTGGATTTGAAATTATTCGAAGGCGAAAACTTGGTTGTTTTAGGCCGTTCGGGTACTGGTAAATCTGTTTTGATAAAATTGATTTCGGGTTTATTAAAACCAGATTCAGGTATCATCAATGTGCTTGGTGAAACGGTGAATGATTTGAAGGAGCGTGATTTGATGAAGTTGCGTCTTAAAATAGGATTTTCATTTCAAAACAGTGCTTTGTATGATAGTATGACCGTGCGTGAGAATTTGGAATTTCCTTTGGTACGTAACAAACGTAATCTGACACGCGCTGAAATCAATCGCGAGGTAGAAGATGTGTTGGAAGGTGTAGGATTATCTCAAGCAATTAACCAAATGCCCTCGGAGTTGTCAGGCGGTCAGAAAAAAAGAATTGGTATCGCGCGTACATTGATTTTAAGACCAGACATTATGTTATATGATGAGCCCACAGCAGGTCTTGACCCGATTACATGTTTGGACATCAATACCTTGATTAATGAAGTGCAAGAGCGTTATCAAACCTCTTCGATTATTATTACGCACGATTTAGCGTGTGCAAAGATGGTAGGAGATCGTATGGTGATGTTGTTGGATGGAAGATTTGAACGACAAGGTAATTTTGCCGAAATTTTTGATACGGATGATGAGCGTGTCAAACCGTTTTATGATTATAATTTTATAGTATAATATTCAATTAATAATGAGTGCTTCAGAAAATAAAAGATCATTAATAGTAGGACTTTTCGTCTTTATAGGCTTAGTAATATTAGTTGCAGGGATTTTGTACATGGGTACGCAACAAAATAAATTTAGCAAAAACATTAAAGTTACTTCGTATTTCAAAGATGTTAAAGGCCTTAAAGTAGGAAACAATGTTTGGTTCTCCGGAGTGAAAGTGGGGATTGTAAAGGAAATTGCTTTCGAAAGTGTGGAGAACGTGCGTGTAACCATGAATATAGAAGAGAAAAATAGTCAATTTATTCGTAAAGACGTAGTGGCTACATTAGGCTCCGATGGTTTGATTGGTAACTCTATTATCAGCTTAGTTGGTGGTAATGCTTCAGTTCCACAAATACAGGATGGCGATGTGCTTAAAAGTGGTGCAAGTGGTGGTATGGAGCAAATGATGGGATTATTACAAGAAAATGGTGCTAACCTATCAATAATCACTTCCAATTTTGCGAAACTTTCTCAACAAATGGTAGATGGTAAAGGTACTGTAGGAGCATTAATGACGGATGATGAAATAGCTAATAATTTGAAAACTTCCGTTGCATCCATGAATAAAGTAATGTCGGATGCCAATCTTGCTGTAAATAATTTGGTGTCTTTAACTCAAAAATTGAACAGCAACCAAGGTCTTATTCATGATTTGACTACTGATACAAAGGTTTTTGCGTCATTACGCGATGCGGCAGCTCAACTTCAAGGCGTTACACAAACAGCTAATGCTTTAGTAGAAAATTTAAATCAAACCTCAGCTCGTCTCAACGATAAAGATAACGCTATTGGTGTATTGACAAATGATCCTGCTGCGGCGAATGAAATCAAGCAAATTCTGAGAAACTTAAATACAAGTACAGAGAAATTAGATCAAAATATGGAAGCTTTACAAAGTAACTTTTTGTTAAGAGGTTTCTTCAAGAAAAAAGAAAAAGAAGCGCAAAAAGAAGCTGCGGAAGTTCAATAATTTGTATTTCACTAAAATAAATCATGTCTGTAATCACAGAAAAGGATGTCTTATATGAAGACAACCATTTAATTGCTATAAATAAACGTGGAGGCGATATTGTACAGGTCGATGATTCTGGCGATAAGTCTTTAGAAGATATGGTCAAAGATTTTTTGGCTAAAAAATACGATAAGCCGAATGGTGCTTTTGCGGGGGTAATCCATCGTTTGGATAGACCCGTTAGTGGTATGATTTTATTCGCAAAAACGAGTAAAGGTCTTGATCGCATGAACAAAGCCTTTCACGATAGAAAAGTTAAGAAAACTTACCTCGCGGTAGTGAAGGAAAGACCTCCTCACAAATCGGGAAAATTGACTAACTGGTTGTTGCGCGATCGCAAAAAAATGATAACCAAAGCTTATGATCGTGAGGTCAAGAATGGGAGTTATGCGGAATTAGATTACGAGGTGGTAGGACAATTGAATGGTTATTATTTACTTCAAATCAATCCATTGACTGGTCGTACGCATCAAATCCGTTGTCAGCTGGCTTATATGGGGTGCCCTATCGTGGGAGATAATAAATATGGTTATCCACGTGGATCATTGCGTCGCACCATATGTTTGCATTCCAGATCATTGGCGTTTAAGCATCCCGTGAAAGAAGAGGATATGTTGATCGAAGCTCCCGTTCCTGTTGATGGTTTTTGGGATAAGTTTAATGTGTTGCTGAAATAACAATCTTACTTAGTTTTGATATTTATATAGTTACCTTTGAAATATGAAAATATTGCGTATACTCCTTGTCTGTTTTAGTTTGAGTCTAGGTTTGAGTACACTTTCTTCAAATCAAGTCCAAGCACAGTGTGCTATGTGTTCTTTGAATGCCGAAAACAGTACGCAACACGGAAATACGCAGGGCAAAGGTCTTAATAATGGTATCTTATTCCTGTTAGCTATGCCCTTTCTCGTAGGCGGAACGGTAGCAATAGTCTGGTACAAGAAGTTTAGACATAAAGAAACAAAGTCTCCTATTCTGTAGGAGACTTTGTTTTTATAGAGGATTTTAACTTTATATGTATTTCATCGTGCTATCAAAAATGAAAGCTTTTTCCTGATGATGTTGAGCGATATAGGTTTGTAGCACGCTTACCTTCTCTTTTTGGAAAGTAGGAATATCAGATGCATGTTCAAAAACCAGCTGTACACTATAGGTATGTCCTTCATGTGGAGAATCCAACATTTTTAACAATTTTGCGGATGTTGGTAATGTTTTGAACCAATTATTTTTTAACCAATCCATTAAGCTTTCATGGTGATCATTTTCGATAATTATAGATATGTTATATAGATACATGGAGCAAAGTTAGGAAAACCATCAAAAACTGCTGTAAAATTAAGGTTGCAATTATTAAAATATGTTAGAAAATTACTTTATTTGAGTAGAAGTAAAGGGCTTATGAACATCAAGATGGTTTTTAGGGTAATGTTGTTAGCAATCTGTGGATTGATAATAGCTTGTGGCAGGGATGTTCGTCAAGAAGTCATTCCGATAGAAGATTTTTTTGATAAGCCAGATCATACCAGTTTCAAAATTTCTCCGGACGGCAAATGGGTAGCTTATCTCGGACTGGAAGATCATTGCAAAAACATCTTTATTTTAAATTTGGATCATCCTGATTCCTCCAAACAATTGACTTATCAAAACAGCATGAATGTCCAATATTATTTTTGGGCAACAAAGGATACAATTGTCTTTTCCAATGCTGAATCTTATCAAGATAGTTTGCGACTATTTACTGTTGATATTCATACTGAAAAAATCAATAAACTTCTAAAGCCTGCAAAACATACAGTAAAATGGTTAGCTCCTACACGTGCTTTTAATGGTTATCTGTTGGCTCAAATGAATAGAAGAGATTCCACAGCCATTGACTTGTATCGTATTCCATTGAATGGTGATGAGCCTATTTTGGTGGATAAAAACATCCATAATTTTAATGAATGGTTTGTTTCTTCGGACGGCAAAGTGCGACTGGCTATTTCAAGCGATAGTGTAGAGGATAAATTATGGTATAGAGAAGAAGAAGGTATGCCTTATCAAAATGTTTTGGAGACAGACTTTTCTTCTATGGTGTATCCACTAGGACCGGTTAAAGATTCAAAAAACACAATTTATGCTTTGTCAAATAGAGGCAGAGACAAAGTTGCAGTAGTGAATTTGGATTTGAAAAATGGGCAAGAAAAAATTCTGGTAAGTAATAAGGAAGTAGATCTGAATGGGGAAGGATATTCTTTCACCCGACAGGAAATACTGTTTTCTACCACCTACCGAAAGAAAAAAGAAACCACGGTACATAATGAAGCCTTAAAAAATATTTATAAGTCCATCGCATCTAAATTTGAGGGATATAGTGTAGATATGATAGATTTAGATAGTTCATTTAATACTGTTTTATTCAGAACTTATACAGATAGAAATCCGGGAGGAATATATTATTATCATAAAGGTGAAATCAAAGAATTGACTCCTTTAAATCCTTCTTTGAGAGACAAAACGCTTTCGCATATGGAGGAAGTATCCTTCAATTCACGTGATGGAAAAAGTATAAAAGGCTATATTACCTATCCGCTAGAGAAAAAAGACAGGTATCCAGTTGTTGTGTTGGTTCACGATGGCCCTAATCGTCGAGATGTTTGGGGGTTTAATCCAGAAGTTCAATTCTTGGCAAATCGAGGTTATGCTGTCTTTCAGGTAAATTATCGCGGCTCTACTGGTTTGGGTAAAGAATTTTACGTTTCTGGATTTAAGCAATGGGGTGGCGAGATTCAAAATGACATCAATGATGGTGTCGCGTGGTTGATTCATACAGGAATTGCTGACAAAGACAGAATCGCTATTATGGGGACGGGGTTTGGTGGATATTCTGCTTTATACGCAGCTTGTTTCAATCCTACTTTGTATAAGTGTGCGATCTCGGCATCGGGATATATTAATCTATTTACTTATTTTAAAGAGTTTCCTCCATATTACAACTCGTATAAACAACTTTATTATAAAATTATCGGGGATCCGCAGAAAGAATATGAACTATTCAAGGCAATATCACCATTATTTCATGTGGATAAAATTCGAATGCCTATTCTGATGTTCCAAGGAGGAAGGGATCGTTATAATAGTATGACAGATGTAAATTTGTTTGTGCAAAAAGTAAAGAGCAACGATGTGAACCTTCAGTTTGTTTGGAAAGAAGATGAGGGACGACGATTCAAAAAAGAAGAGCATATTGTGGAGTTTTATCAAACTATTGAAAACTTCCTGAAAGAACAAATGAGATAATGGCTAGAATAGATTCGAGATATAGAAAAAACTTCGGCTTACTTATAGTCTTTTTGCTTTTCGTAACGTTGTTGTTTGTTATTTCAGTATTCTTTGCTCGTACGATTACCACCAATTTTGTACAAACAGATTTCAATAATCGCAAGGCGGAAGTTTTTGATGAGACGATAAGTGACTTTAATGAATTTTTTCAAGAAAAAATTCCAGAGGTGGCGTATTATCAAGGTTTTATGGATTCTGTGCAAGCAAAAGATTTTTCTAATGCTATTCTTCGTAAGTATCCTTTCGTTCAGAAAATTGATTTTTCGGATATTTTATTTACGAATATTGATTCTATCGAACGCCAGATGCGTATTGGAAACTTTGGTGCTTCGGCAAAATCAAGTTTTGAATACAAACTAACTAAAGATTTCAAACTTCAAAGTTCACGTCAATCTAGTGAAGGGGATTTATCTTCGAACGAAGAGTTGTACAGTGTATTCTTAAAGCTGTGCACCTTTTTGGGGCGTGAAAATATCGATACGAGTCGAATCTCGAATACTGAAGTATATAAACTTTTTTATAATATTCAACCGGGGAAAATTTCGTATATGAATATTCCGCGGATGTCAGATATATTGTCATTTCGAAAAATGATGGTAGATGCAAATTATCAGAAATCGAGTTATGAACAAGACTTCTATGTTTTCTACATTACTCCTACTAAAATTCAGATTAAAAATAAATATCCAAATCTCTACGAAAAGATCAGTATTTTGCCCGTCGTAGATCAATATTCGATAAATGAACAGGCTTATCTACGCACTGAAATAGCATTGCCAGGAGCTTTGTCGGATTATAAATTGCAGCTTGAAACTTCGCAAAGTCACATCACCAAAGAAATAAACAAGTGGTTTTTCCCTGTGGTGGGAATTTTGGTTTTGATATATTTGATTTTATTATTGATTGGTTATTTGATTTATCGTAATGTGTTGATAAATAATCGTATGTTTCAATTGCAATATGATTTTATAAATAACTTGACACACGAATTCAAAACACCGGTAAGCGTAATAAAAATTGCCGGAAATAATATCAAAAGTGCAGAGCAGATTAGTGATGCCGAAAGAGCGATGTACGGCCGTATATTAGATCAAGAAGCGGACAAGCTAAATAGCTTAATGAATAAATTGCTTTCTTTTGCACAAATTGAAAATAAATCTATAAAATTCAACGGAGAGTTTATAGATTTAAAAGAGTTTTGTCAGCATATATTCGAGTCTACTCGTATTAAATATCCAGATTTGGAGCTTGTAGATCATGTAGACGTAAAAGACGAAATATATGCCGATCCAGTGTTGCTGAACAGTGTTTTTCAAAATCTAATTGATAATGCATATAAATATTCGAGCCCATCAAAGAGGTTTTTGGAAATAAAAGTCGAACAAACTAAGAAAAATTTTGTTATTTTATTCAAAGATCGCGGCATAGGTATAGATAAGAAAGAATTTAATAGTATTTTTAAGAAATTCTATCGCGTCAAAAACCAATTTAACCAACAAGGTAGTATAGGTTTAGGTTTAGCATTTTGTAAGGAAATCACCGAATTTATGGGTGGTGAAATTAAGGTAGAAAGCGAAATAAATATAGGTACATCATTTACATTGATCTTTCCTATAGAAGTAAAAAATGTATAAATTATATATGGATAGAGATATAACAATTGCTGTCATAGAGGATGATGAAAATTTACGTTTTTTGATTAGTCATCGTTTACAGACAGAGCGATATAAAGTAGTTCAGTCAGGTAATGGTGTGGAAGCCGAAGAGTTGATACTGTCTGTACAGCCAGATATTGTTCTTTTGGACTGGATGTTGCCCGGAAAGGAAGGAATTGATGTGTGTCAATCCGTTCGCAAGCAAGGCTTTGAAAACATTATTATCATGATGACAGCAAAGTCCCAAGATGTGGACAAAATAGATGCTTATAGTCATGGTATTACTGATTACATCACTAAGCCATTCAATATGGATGTGCTGGTAGCTATGATTGATAATAAGGTGCGTTTCTTTGTGCCAAAGAGTGCGAACAAAGACGTTTATTTCTTTGGAAATACTGAGCATCACCCACAAATCCATTCTTTAATCCGCGATGGGAAAAAAATTGAGTTGACAATCTTAGAAAATCGTATTTTGTTGCATTTCTTGCAAAATATGGGCAAAGAAATTACACGTGAGGAATTAATGGAGGTCGTATGGGGATACAGCTCAAACGTCAATACCCGTACATTAGATATGCACGTAGTTCGTTTGCGTAAAAAGATCGAAAGTAACCCAGATAAGCCATCTTATTTACAAACTGTACGCGGTCTAGGGTACAAATTTGTGGATGAGGAATAGATATTGAATTATTTGGAAGTTTAATTTATTTAATATATCTTCGTGTAGAACGATGAACAAGACCATTCTCTCAATGAGCGAATGGTCTTGTTTATTTTTTTGTTAAAATTTTAGTGTTAAAAAATTAAGTTAAAATATATAATTATGGCAGAAGTAACTTATTACACAGCAGAAGGGTTAGCTAAGCTTAAGGAAGAATTGCAGTACTTGAAAACTGAAGGAAGAGCTAAGATTGCTAACGCTATTGCGGAGGCAAGAGACAAGGGTGATTTGTCCGAAAATGCAGAATATGATGCTGCAAAAGAAGCTCAAGGGTTGCATGAAGCTAAAATAGCTAAACTAGAAGAAGTTTTGTCAAGTGCACGCTTGATCGATGAATCAAAATTAGATTTATCAAAAGTATTAGCCTTATCAATTGTTCGTATCAAAAACAAAAAGAATGGCGCTGAAATGACCTACCAATTGGTATCGGAGACAGAGGCAGATTTGAAGTCTGGTAAAATCTCTGTTAAGTCGCCAATTGCTCAAGGTTTATTGGGGAAATCTGTGGGCGAAACAGCAACGGTACAAGTACCAGCAGGTGAGATTGAATTTGAAATTTTAGAAATTTCAAGATAATTTATTTTAAGGGTTATGAGCGGTATTGCCATAACCGCTTATAATACTATCTATATAAACAAAGGAAAGGATTCTATCACATAGAATCCTTTCCTTTGTTTATATATGTGGATTTAGTGTAATAAGAATAGCAATTCGACTATAATATATATGATATAGTCATCTATATTTTATTATATTTGCGAATACACAGATTTGATATAATTTATGTCTACAATATTTTCAAAAATTGTTGCTGGTGAGATTCCTGCTTATAAAGTAGCTGAGAGTAATGATTTTTTAGCATTTTTAGATGTATCACCTTTGACACCAGGACACGTCTTGGTGATCCCAAAGAAGGAAACGGATTATATATTCGATATTAATAATGACGAATATATGGGGTTATGGGTATTTGCTAAGATTGTATCCCAAGGTATCAAAAAAGTATTTCCATGTAAAAAAATAGGTGTAGCGGTAGTCGGATTAGAAGTTGCCCATGCACATATCCATTTGATTCCATTAAATAAAGTTAGTGATATGAGCTTTGATAAACCAAAATTATCATTGCCTGCTGATGAAATGCAAAAAATTGCTGATGATATTCGTCAAGCAATTTCAGAAGTGACAAATGCTGAATAAAAAAATACAGCTAGAGTCTTTTAACTAACAACTATGCAAGATTTTTTGATTTCTTTCCAGCAAATGATGGATCCGGAGTACTTACTTAGTCATGGCGGATTCTACATTGTTTGCTTGATTGTTTTTGCTGAGACAGGTCTTTTCTTTGGTTTTTTCTTGCCGGGAGATTATTTATTGTTTTTAGCAGGTCTTTTTTGTGCTTTAAACAAAATTGACGTCAATATTACGACCATGTTTTTAGGTATTTTGGCTGCTGGTATAGCAGGTAATTTTGCTGGATATTGGTTTGGTTACCGAGCTGGTCCTATGCTGTTCAAGCGGCAAGATTCATTGATTTTCAAGAAAAAATATATTGTAATGGCTGAAGAGTTCTATCAAAAATATGGTGGAACAGCTTTAGTTATTGGAAGGTTTGTTCCAATAATTCGTACATTTGCACCAATCTTTGCAGGGGTGGTCAAGCTTGACTTTAAAAAGTTTGTACTATACAATGTCTTAGGTGCACTAATTTGGGTGAGTTTATTAACATTATCCGGTTATTTTTTAGGGGAAATGTTCCCACAAATAATCAATTATGTTGAATATATAATCATTGGTATGATTGTCATTGCATTCTTACCATTGGGTATTGCTCTGCTCAAGAGATGGATTAAAAACAGAAACAAGAAGTAAACAACAAATAAACAGTAAAGAATATTAATGAGTACACAACATCCTTGGCATCAAGTGTCTCCTGGAGATGACGTGCCAAATTCAGTAAATGCTATAATTGAAATTCCTAAAGGTTCAAAAGCTAAATACGAAATCGATAAAGAAAGTGGTTTGATCAAATTAGATCGTGTTTTATTTTCTTCAGTAATGTATCCGGCTAATTATGGTTTTATTCCACAAACATATTGTGACGATAAAGATCCATTAGATATCTTAGTAATCAGTTCTGTAGACGTATATCCAATGAGCTTAATCGAAGCTAAAGTTATTGGTGTAATGCATATGATTGATGGTGGCGAGCAAGATGATAAAATCATTGCGGTAGCTAAAAATGACGTATCGGTAAATTATATCAACGATTTGTCTGAGTTGCCTCCGCATACTATGAAAGAAATCGTGCGTTTCTTCCAAGATTACAAAGCTTTAGAAGGTAAAAGTGTAGAGGTTCAGAATCTTTATGGACGTGCTTATGCTCAAAATATTATCAAAGAGAGTATTGAGCTTTATAATACTGAAATAAGAAATAAATAATCAACATGGCTCTCGATATTTTTTGGACTTTATTGTTAGTCTTTGCAAATGGCTTTTTCGTCGCCGCTGAATTTGCGATTGTCAAAGTAAGGGCATCGCAGATTGAGCTACAAGCTAAATCCGGCAGCAATGTAGCTAAGATAGCAAAGAATATTACAGAGCATTTGGATAAATACCTAGCTGCCACACAGCTAGGTATTACTTTAGCATCGTTGGGATTAGGATGGATAGGTGAGGAAGTCATGACAGAGGTTGTGAGTCACATGTTCTCTTATTTCCATATTGATGTCTCTCAAGGTTGGGCCAAAGGTCTAGGAGTAGTCTTAGCTTTCGGTTCGATCACCTTGCTACACGTGGTTTTAGGTGAATTGGCTCCCAAATCAATCGCTATCCAAAAACCTGTAGCAACTACCATGAAAGTAGCTGTTCCGTTGCGATTATTCTATTGGATTTTGATGCCTTTGATTTTCGTATTCAATGGGCTGGCTAATCTTCTATTAAAATTGATTGGTATTGAACCTCATCCTAGTGAGGCAAACCACTCTTCTGAAGAATTGCAATATCTTCTTGATAAGGGTAAAGAATCTGGAGCGTTAAATATTTCGGAGCATGAGCTGATTAAAAATGTATTTGATTTTAATGAGCGTATTGTGAAGAATATCATGGTTCCTAGAACCAAAATTGTCGCTGTAGAACAAAATGATACCGCTGAAGATTTTATAAAAACGGTGACTGATGAAGGCTATTCTCGTATTCCGATCTACGATGATAATATCGATAAAATCGTAGGTGTGGTTCATACAAAAGATATTTTGCCGATTTTGGTTAAAGGGAAAGAGGTAGAGCTTAAGGCTATTATGCGTAAGCCATATTTCATTCCAGAAACTAAGAAAATCAATGATTTGATGGCGGAGTTTCAACAAAAGCGTATTCAAATTGCTTTTGTGTTGGATGAATTCGGAGGAACTTCGGGTATGGTTACTTTGGAGGATATCGTTGAGGAATTGGTTGGTGATATTCAAGATGAATACGATGAGGAAACTCCTTTAGTAGAGCAGATTTCGGAGACAGAATTTATGATTGATGCTGGTGCAAGCGTGCATGATGTGAATGAATATTTGCCTTTCGAATTACCTGAAAGCTCGGATTATGATACTATTGCTGGCTTAGTAAGTCATATCTTCGAAAAGATTCCTGATGTCGGTGAATCTTTAGAAGAATTAGGATATCGCTTTACTATCATGAAGAAAACACAACAGAATATCGAGTACGTGAAATTGGATGTTGTGGAACAATCGGACGACGAAGGATCAGATTCTTAATATGCAACTTTTTTTTACTCCAGAAATTCAACCTCATCATCCAACATTTATGTTGAGTGAAGAGGAGAGCAAACATGCTATTCGTGTTTTACGGTTGACACAAGGTGAGAAAATTCACTTAGTGGATGGTCGCGGTGGACTTTATGAAACCGAAATTATTGATGCGCATCCGAAACGTACGACCTTACGAGTGCTTTCGGTACAGGAGGATTTTGGAAAGCTATCGTATGAAATTCATTTAGCTGTAGCGCCAACTAAAAATATAGATCGTATAGAATGGTTTTTGGAGAAAGCTACTGAAGTAGGTTTGACATCTTATACACCCATCATTTGCGAACATTCTGAACGTAAAGAAGTAAAAGTAGAACGTTTGGAAAAAGTAGCTATTGCAGCGATGAAGCAGTCGTTGAAAGCTTATTTGCCAACAGTTAAACCAGCCATTACTTTTAATAAATTCATTCAAGAAGCAGTAAAAGACAAAGTAATTTCAAAGGGTATAGCACATTGTGTGGATTCGGAGAAAAAATATATTTCTACTTCCTTTTCTCCAAAAGGAAAATATCTTATTCTGATTGGTCCTGAAGGGGATTTCTCCGAAAAAGAAATAAGCCAGGCTATTGAAGCTGGCTTTGTTCCTCTATCGCTTGGAGAAGCTAGATTGCGTACAGAGACTGCAGCCCTAACTTCTGTTATTGAAGTGTCGTTGCTGAATCGTTAGTGAATTAATTCTGCATCGATGATCTGAATTTCGGCATTACCTTTTAATGGTTCAGGATTGAACACCATTTTACCTCTAACTTTTATAGGCTCTTCCGTGAATTTTACAGTGCCTTTTTTTATGAATATTTCTACCATAGGAGGAATACCATTCGTTCCACAGAATTGGCACTGAGCAATTGGTAATACAGAAAGCATAAAGGTGCTATGATTTCTTCCACTTGTCAAAGGAACCAAATATCCGGGCAAATCCACTATTTTGTTTTCCAGCTTTTTTAATTCAGCAGGATAATGTGGAGTATATACTTTTTTGTTTCCACTGGTTGTAACCTTATACATCATTTTATCTATAGCCTCCCATGTTTTATTCATCATAGGTGTATGATCTGGTACGTCCAAGCCTAAGTTGTTACCGCCAATTTGTGCTTTAGCACCAATTGATAACAGTAAAAGTGTAAATATGAATATATAATTTTTCATTATTTTGAAGATAGTGTGTTTGATATTGTTGTTTGATAAGCTTTAATAGCGGGAATAATACTCGCCAAAATTCCGATTATTACTGCCATAATTAAAATAATAAATTCATTTGCTTGAATGGCGAAAGCTTGAATGAAATCTGCGCTTTGACTTGTTTGCAGACTGATATAATATAAAATTCCATGACCCAAAACTAAACCTATTATTCCTCCTATTAATGTAATAATCAATCCTTCGACTATGGTAAGTGTAAAAAGTTTAGCTTTAGTAGCTCCCAATGTTCGCATAACCGCTAAATCATATTTGCGATCTTTCATTGCATTGTATAAACTGATGAATACGCTAAAACCAGCAATCACCATAATCACATAAGCTAAAATTCCTAAAGAATCAAATCCCACGCCTAATAAAGAAAATATTCTAGAGCTTTCAATAGCAGGAGAGGCTGCCTGCATTTGTGTGCTTTGATTAATCATTCTTGGAAGAACTGATATAGCAGTTGGAGAACTGTATTTGACCAATAATGCTGTGATTTCAACACCGTGATCTTCAATCATATCTTCTCCAATACTTTTGATGAATGCATTATTTTGTGGTTTTTCTGCAACTAACTCTTCTTCATGAGGCACTGTATGTTCGTGGCTATGATCGTGATCGTTTTCGTGTGTGGAATGGTCGTGTCCATCATGTGCATGATCGTGTTGATGATCATGATCGTGGTCATGTTCTTCTTCATGAATATGCTCGTCGTTGTGCGCAATCCCATGAACGTCCCAAACACTAGCAAGATTACTCAAAATAAGATTGTCTACGACAGAATAAGATGGTGATAAAATACCAACCACCGTAAATGGATGTTCATCATGCTGATGTGCCTCTGCTGATAAACCATGCGCACTAAATATTTTGTCTCCGATTTTTAAATTGTTTTTTTTGGCGACTTCGGCGCCTAAAACCACCTCAAAAGATTTAGACCATAATTTTCCTGTACTCAATTTCAAATCATACATTTCTAAAAAGGTCTCATCTGTACCAATAATTCGATGACCTTTATAATTATCACCAAGAGAAATAGGAGTAGCAAGTTGTACTAGCGGATTTTCTGCGATTTTGCTAGCTTCTGACAAAGGAATATTTCCAGTAGGATTGTCTACATGGTACAAAGAACTCAAAATAAGTTGCATTGGGCTTCCTTTGGCACCAACGACTAAATCAATATTCTTGGTGTTGTTCTCTAATTGTTTTTCTAAGGTTACAGAACTGATGTAAATAACAATTAATATGGATACACCAAAAGCGGTAAGTAATATACTCAATAGCGTGGAGCCCCATTGTTGTGTTATATTTTTCCAAACAAGTGATAAAGTATTCATACGTCCGTCTTATAATTGATAGGTATTAGCAAAATAAGATTTAATTCTTGTATCGTGCGTTGCAATAAGTAGTGTTACTTCAAAAGTCGCAGCCGTTTCCATCAACAAATCCATTACATATTTGGTGTTGGTGTCGTCCAATGCTGCTGTTGGCTCATCGGCAATTAGAACTTTTGGATGATTGATGACTGCACGAGCAATAGCTGCACGTTGTAACTGACCACGACTCAATTGATTGGGATAACTGTTAGCTTTATCTTTAATTTGAAGCTTATCCAATACTGTTATCACTGCGTTGCGATCTTGTTTTACTTTTGCTAAATATTGGGCTAGGATGATATTCTCTTCGATGGTAAGATTTTTCAAGAGATGTGCGTCTTGAAAAATAAATCCCATATTTTTCGCTCGGAATAAATCCCTTTTCTCCTCGCTAAGTGCATAAATATCATGGCTGTCTATGAAGACCTGTCCAGCAGTAGGAGCAGATAACCCGCCTAAAAGATGTAATAAAGTAGTTTTTCCACTTCCTGATTCTCCTAGCAGTAACGTGTGCTTGTTTTTATCAACATGAATTGTAGGGAATGTTAATTCATTTTTCGCAGAAGAATATTGGAATTTGAGATTTTCTGAACGTATCATAGAATATTTTCCAAAAAGCTTTTAGATAAGTTTAAAGGTATTGACAATACCTTAGAATCAAAAATTCTATTCAAAATATTACATCGTCAATACTATTCCATCATTCAAGTGAACAGATTTCTTAACAATAGTTTTAAAGAACGATAATCTATAGGTAATACTTCCTTAATACCCGCTCATTTACTTTGTGTTAAGAAAAAATGAAAATCAAATTGAAAACTAAGATTTACATGAAGGTAGTGGTGATGGTCTTGATAGGACTATTCCATTTTGGTGAGACTTTTGCCAATGTCCTAGATACAGCAATGCATAGTCAAGTAAAGCAGGATTTAAACGCATCAATTAACAAAAATGAATTAGGTATTAAGGGAAGGGTATTGGACTTAGAATCGATGCAGCCCATTGCTGGAGCAACAATATTGGTGTTAGAAAATGGAATGAGGACATCCACAAACGATAAAGGCGAATTTATTCTTCAAATTTCTAAAATTGGAGAGTATACGCTTGAGACCAGCTATATAGGTTATGCAAAAGAAGCTGTTCATGTCGTGTTGGATAATGATAGTTGGGCTAATGTAAATGTCGCGCTGATAAGTGAGTCGTCGAAATTGGATGAGGTCGTCGTAACCCGAAGGAGAGCGCAACTTAGCGAAATATCCTTATTAGAAGAACGTAAAGTATCTAATCTAATGGTGGAAAAAATTGGCGCACAAGAGCTATCCCGTAAAGGGGTGAGTGATGCTGAGGGCGCATTAACCAAAATGTCTGGGGTGACCAAGTCTGCCAGTGGAGCAAATGTTTTTGTTCGTGGTCTTGGCGATAGATATAATAATACAACTTTAAATGGATTAGCACTTCCATCTGAGGATCCATTGAATAAAAATATATCCTTAGATTTTTTTGACACGGGTATCATTCAAAGTATTGGTGTTAATAAAACATTTAATGCAAGTATTACTGCTGATGTAGCAGGAGCAAATATTGATATTATCTCAAAAGAATTGACTGAAGATGCATTTTTAGAAGTTGGAGCATCTGCAGGTATTAATACGGAAGCAATTCGGGCAAATAATTTCCGTCGTATAGATGGTACGAATTGGTTAGGTACGCTAAAGGAAACTAAATCACCAATTACGAGCTTGACTAGTTATGATTTTCACAACAAATGGAATTCAAAAGAAATGGAAAATCCAATTAACTCAAGTTTTTCCATTATGGGAGGTAAAAAATTCATGATTGGTCAGAATTGTTTGAATGTTTTGTTGACTGCAGGAATGAATTCTGATTACAAGTATTATGACGGTGTGATTCGTCAAACAAATACGGCGGGTGTGATAACGTTGGATCAGTCTTCAAATCGTTCTATTTATAACATATCGAAAACAGGAATGACTAATTTGAAATACACATTTGGTAATAATCA
This sequence comes from Sphingobacterium sp. SGL-16, assembly GCF_011043515.1. NCBI lineage: Bacteria > Pseudomonadati > Bacteroidota > Sphingobacteriia > Sphingobacteriales > Sphingobacteriaceae > Sphingobacterium > Sphingobacterium sp. SGL-16. The sequence continues at coordinate 61,359 of NZ_JAAKGQ010000006.1, forward strand.
TTTGGCTTTCAACTCGCTATATATTAACGATCAAGGACAAGAGTACGAAAGAAATTTCGGCTTTAAAGCATTTGACATTGCTGATAATGCCTATTTCAGACGTAGTCATGTTGTGGATAATCATTTGTTTGTGAATCAATTGCTTTCTAAGTTAGAGGTGACTGAATTGATAGAGTTAGATCTAGGTTTAGGATATAATGTAGTGAAGAGTAATGAGCCAGATCGTCGTACATTAGAATTGATTGATATTGGTCAAACAGGTACTTACCGTTTGTACGATACTCAGAATTTTAATGAGCGTTATTATTCGGATATAAAAGAAACTGGTTGGTCAGCAAAAGCCATTGCTTCATACAAAATCGAAAACGACAAAAACTTAGACCGCAAAATTGAAATTGGATACAATGGAAATATTGTAGATCGTGATTTCAACGCGATGATATTTGGTCACAAAAAGAATGGGTCACTGGTGTTGAATACAGAGGATGAAGAAGATATTGATGGAATTTACGGGTACGATGCTTTTCAAAATGGAAATTTTGAGTTTTCAACCGGTAGGGGTTCAGATGATTTTAGACCTTATTGGTACTCAGGCAAAAAGCGTGTTCATTCAGGATTAGTGTCTGGAACGTACCAATTTACAGAAAAATTTACCTCGGTTTTAGGGGTTCGTTTTGATAATGTTTTTCAGGATATCGTTTATAGTACAAACTTATCGAGTACAGAATTGGATGGCCTATCACAAATTAAGAAAAACTACATTTTACCTAGTTTGAACTTAAAATATGCTTTATCCGAAAATAGTAATTTGAGAGCCTCGGCAAGTATGAGTTATACTTTACCACAATTCTTAGAAACAGCTTATTTCAGAAATACTTTCTCAACTTATAGTACCATTGGTAATAAAGATCTAGTACCCGTTGAGAATACCAATTTTGACCTTAAGTGGGAAATGTTTCCTTCATCGGGTGAATTAATCTCCGTAGGTGCCTTTTATAAAAACTTGAAAAACCCTATTGCAAGATCAGAAACAGGCAATAATGTAATGACTTACTTTAATGTTGGTTCTTCAGCAACTGTTGCTGGAGTAGAAGTAGAGTTGAAGAAAAATTTATTCAAAACTACAAACGAGCATGGTGTGAATGTTTTAGCAGCCGGAGCGAATGTTTCCTACTTGTATACAAAACAAGATCTCGAAAATCCTAATGCAGTATTCACAAAGTTTAATGGAACGAGTGCTTTGCAAGGTGCGTCTCCTTGGTTAGTGAATGCCGATGTAAACTATGTTTTTAATGGTAAAGAATTTGTTTGGACTTCGAGTATTGTACTAAATTATTTCAGCGATAGAATATTTGCAATTGGTACACAGGGATTCAAAGATGTAATTGAGAAAAGTGTTTCTACTTTGGATTTTATTTCGAATGTAGCGATCAACAAAAAATGGGGAGTGAATGTAAAGGCGCGTAATATTATCAATCCTAGTTTCGAATTAATAAGAGATACAGATGCAGGTCAAGGCATTACTTTACAATCATTCAGAAGAGGAGTGGACCTTAGTGCGGGTGTCTCTTATAAATTTTAATAATTTCTTAATCAAGTCTTAACTACGTGTTTTTATTGGGTTTTTACATTTGAGTAAATAAAATAAAAATTATAAACAAGAATTATAACTAAATAAAAAATAAAAATGAAAACTAAATTATTCACAGCTTTAGCTATTGTTACTTTAAGTTTTATGGCGTGTGATAGCAATGACGATAATACAAAAGTAACGCCACAACCAGAAACAACAGAATTAAAAGGTAGTATCACATCCAATGTAACTCTTAAAGCTGGTGAAATACGTTTGACAGATCCAACAATAGTGCGTGAAGGTGCCACATTGACAATCCCTGCGGGAACAAAAATTATTGCGACGACTCAGTCAGCCTATATTTTAATAGAAAAAGGCGCAAAAATTCTGGCTAAAGGTACAGCTGCTCAGCCTATCATTTTCACCTCTTCTACAGCGAAGTCGGGCTCCTGGGGTGGTTTGGTTATTAATGGTAAAGCACCACTTTCTCGTGCTAATGCTTCGGATCCTAGTACTTTCGGTACAGAGATAAACGACCAAATTCAATATGGTGGTTCTGATATAGCAGACAATTCTGGTGAGTTGGATTACATCATATTAGAATATACAGGTGCAAATATTTCTGATGACAAGGAGCATAATGGTTTAACATTAAACGGTGTTGGCAATGGAACTAAAATTTCTAACATATATATTAAGGATGGAGCAGATGATGGTATCGAATTTTTCGGTGGTTCTGTAGATGTGACCAATCTATTAGTTGTTAATTCGGAAGATGATATGTTTGATTTTACCCAAGGGTATTCGGGTACTGTTAAAAATGCATACGGTATATGGACAGCTGGTTTTAAAACGGACGAAGTAGATCCAAGAGGTATTGAAGCGGATGGAAATCATGATGGAAAGGGACCTGATCACATTAACCAATCTAATTTCAAAATGCAAGATATTACCATCATTAATCATTCATCACAATTAGCCACTAAAGATAAAGATGGTAATGAAATACCTTTGATGAATGATTTCGTGAAAATTAGAAGAGGTGCCACAGCTATAATTACTAATCTTTTGATTAAAAATGCGGCGAATTCTACTTTTTCAGATATTATAGACATGAAAGATGGTAATGGTGCAGGAAACGCTGCAACAAATATTACATATACATTTGAGCCAGAAAGCTTATTCTCATCATCCAAAATTAAATTGGAAGGTGCTGCTAAAGCAACAAAAAATAATACTTCTACAGGCGCTAATACATCGGTATTTGCCTGGACTAAATATACATTCTAATATATAATTTTAAACTTAGTCATTGACTCCTCATTCATGTAATGAGGAGTTTTATTTTTGGGGAATAGTGATATACGACTTTGTATTCTGTGTCCAAGTAAATATCTGCTATTTCACCTATATTAAGACTCTGGTTTGTGATGAAGCATTCACAAATGCCATCATATTAATCTTTAGATTTGATGGTCTTACAATTTTTTTTGTCGAGTTGAAAGGCTAGGATTATTTGGGTAGGATGCAAAATCGAGATCATCAGAGGATTCTAAAACTCTTGCATACAATTTAAAAGAAAACCCCTTATTTTATGAATAAGGAGTTGACAATATATATAGGGGAGAGAAAGTTCAATTTTTGGATAATGGATTTAAAAGAATAAGCTTCAGTCAAGTCTATTTAGCTTAACGACCAAAGCTCATTCTTGTAAATATTCAATATAGATTATGGTTAACAGGTTGGTTTGTCATATTCCTTAAAAAAATCTATGTTTATACTATAGTGTTATTATTTGAAATTTAGTTCGTGTGATGTTAGAGGAATACACTAATCTAACAGACCTTATCTTTCATTATTTAAATTTAATTTTCAAATAATCCTACACTTAAATATAAACATAGATTGTAAAGTGCTGAAGTAAGTTTATTTACTTACATAAGGAGCTGAAACTAGCGCCTTGTCTCTAGTAATTTTTACTTCGTACTCTATTGTTTTGTCTTTTCTTACCAATTTCACTATGTAATGACCTTCGGGGAAACTATCCAAGTTGTAAACCTTTGTTACGGGTTTTTCACTTTTGATGCTTTCTTTGTAAAGTACACCATCGTACACATTGTAAATTGATAAATCTACTTTTTCAGCTTCATTTGTCGAAAATACCAATGATTTTTGTTTGTATGAGTATGGTTTTAATAATATTTTGATATCATCGCTGTAAGATGCTGAAGAAACTGCTAATAAAGCAAGTAATAAAGTTGTTTTTAATAAATTTTTCATAACAAATAATTTTTAAATGATTATTAAATATCTTACATAACAAAGGTATTCGTGGATTTTGGGTAATTTTTATGGTAAATTTTCTAATTTCTATGCTATATTGATTATTTGTCGAATAATTTTTTTTAAATTAACTTTTATGATCATTTTTTGCCTAACTTTCTCTTAGATATGAAAAAGATCAACCCAAGCTTTGAAATTATAGAGCCATCTTTTGGAAGTTCGTTTGCATACGCCAAATACGTGGAAAATGAAAATAATAAAGCTCATGTGTGGCATTATCATCCAGAAATTGAGATTGTATATGTAAATGGAGGCACAGGAAAACGGCAAATTGGAAGTCATATTTCTTATTATACGAAAGGTGACCTTATTTTAATTGGCAGTAATCTTCCGCATTGTGGTTTTACAGATACGAATACAGGTAACAAAAAAGAAACAGTTATACAATTTAAGCCAGAACTATTTGGTAGAGAATTTATGAATCTACCCGAAAATAAATTTTTAATAGATTTTTTTGAAGTGGCAAAAGCGGGAATTGCATTTAATGATGCGACTAAAAATGCTGTCGGCGCTAAAATAGAAGGGATGATAGACTTAAATCCATTCGAACGTTTGTTAAGTTTATTAGAGGTGTTAAAAGAATTGGAAAGTGCTGCAGATCATAAGGTATTAAATGCTGCTGGCTTTACTGTAGAGCTGCAAGTGCAAGACAACGATCGAATTAATATGATCTTTAATCATGTGAAGGATCATTTTTTGGAAGAAATAAGTCTGGAACAAGTTGCCGAAATGTCTAGTATGACTGTACCTTCTTTTTGTCGTTTTTTCAAAAAAGTAACCAATAAGACATTTACTCGATTCGTCAACGAATATAGAATTGTACATGCTTGTAAGTTATTAGCAGAAAAACCAATGAGTATCGCGAATATAAGTTATGAAAGTGGATTTCATAACTTTAGTCACTTTAATAAGCTTTTTAAAGAATTTACAGGTAAGAGTGCTTTGCAATATCGTAAAGAATTGCATACGATGATTAAATAGTATATTTTGTATTTCTAGATTCTGTAATATATTGAACGAACTTTATGTAGCGAGTTATTTGATTTAGTCGTTACTGTAAGTAAATCAATTATAATTATAATTATGAGAAATTTAATAATCATGTTTTGCATTGTTGGATTGCAACTAATGTACTGCTCCTGTAAAAAGAATAATTCAAGTGAAGATGCTGTAAGATCGATTGTTGGCAAATGGAAATTGTCGGAAGTTTATTCTGATCCAGGTGATGGTAGTGGGAAATTTACAAAAGTTAATGGTGGTAAAATTTTGGAGTTTACATCTGAAGGTGAAGTTTCATCAAATTCTTCATTATGCTCCATGATTTCAAATGGTTTATTACATGAAGAATCGTCTTATATTATATCTGAAAGTTCTGGAAATAGGAATAAGTTAATAATTGATAAGTGTGGATATGAACTTAATTATGAATTGAAAGGAAATCAATTAACAATATATTATCCTTGTATTGAGGGGTGTGGTGAAAGATTTGTACGTGTTGGCAATTAATGGGCGGTAATTATGTAAACATGTGTTGTCTTAGCGTACGAAATTAGCTATCTTTGTGATGATGGATAATTTCATTGTCTCCGCGCGTAAATATCGTCCCGTTACCTTCGATTCTGTCGTTGGTCAATTGCATATTACGAACACTCTCAAAAACGCTATTCACAACAATCAGCTAGCGCAAGCTTTCCTTTTTTGTGGGCCTAGAGGTGTTGGTAAGACGACTTGTGCACGTATTTTAGCAAAAACCATCAACTGTGAGCATATCTCAGAAAATACAGAAGCCTGTGGAGAATGTGATAGCTGTAAGTCGTTTCAAAATGGTGCATCTTTCAGTATTCATGAATTGGATGCAGCATCCAACAACTCGGTAGATGATATCCGAAGCCTGATCGAACAGGTACGTATCCCGCCTCAGACGGGCAAATACAAAATCTATATCATAGATGAGGTGCATATGCTTTCGCAAGCGGCTTTTAATGCTTTCTTGAAAACTTTAGAAGAACCACCTGCTTATGCTATTTTTATCCTCGCTACTACAGAGAAGCACAAGATTCTCCCAACTATTCTTTCACGTTGTCAAATCTTTGATTTCAATCGTATTAAAGTAGAAGATATGGCTAATCATTTGGCCAATATCGCAACGAAAGAAAATGTGACTTTTGAAGCTGATGGCTTACATGTCATCGCTCAAAAAGCGGATGGTGGTCTTCGTGACGCGTTATCTATGTTTGATCAGATTGTGAGTTTCTCCAACCGCAATTTGACGTATCAAGCTGTCATTGACAATCTCAATATTCTGGATTATGATTATTATTTCAAATTAATGCAAGCTATTGCCCAAGAAGAAGCGGCAGAAGCCTTATTGATTTTTAATAATGTGTTGAACAAAGGTTTTGATGGGGGACACTTTATTGCTGGTTTGTCGAATCATATTCGCAATCTTTTGGTGACGAAAGAGCCTCGTACATTAAAGCTTTTGGATGTTAGTGAGAATATTAAGAAAAAATACTACGAGCAATCTGCAGAATTAAGTTCTGGATTATTATTATCTGCATTGAATATTGCGAATCAATGTGAAATCTCCTATCGTTCAAGTAAAAACCAACGTTTGCAAATTGAATTGGCGCTGTTGAAAATGTGTCATTTGTCCTCCGCGATTAAGCTAGGATTGAATGGAGTATCAGCTACGCAAGTGGACGTAAAAAAAAAACTTCCTGAATCCGTAAAACCTGCTCCAGCAGCAGCTCCTAAAACAATTTTATCTACACCAGCTCCTTCAGTAAAAAATGAAGCTTCAGCACCTTTAAAATCAGCAATTCCTAGTCCCGTAAAGGCTCCAGAGCCAGAGAAAAAATCTTTTTCATCAGGTAAGGGCTGGGGAAGTTTCAAACCTTCGGTCGCAGTACCAAGTTTAGCTACTGTTTTTGAAGAAAAATCTGTTGATGAAGAGGAAGAGTCAGATTTGGTGCAAGGAAATGAGTTTAGAGAAATCACCTTCAATTCATTTATCAGTAAATGGAATACTTTAGCTGAAAAATTAAAAGCTGAGAATCGTATTACTTTATATACGATCATGACTGCCAACGAACCTCGACTGAATGGTAACATCATTGAGGTCGATGTGGAAAATATGGTGCAAAGTGATCAGCTAAAAGAAGGGAAAATAGATATTCTAAACTATTTGCGCGTTGAGCTTAAGAACTTTGCGTTGGATCTCACTACACATCAATTAGAGCAGACGGTTATTCGTAAGGCGTATACCTCTCAAGAAAAGTACCAAGTGATGGTGGAAAAGAATCCTGCCTTGGAAACATTACGTAAAACTTTCAATTTAGGTCTAAGCTAAATTTCTCGTATCTTTGTACAAAATTTTGATAAGCTCTTATGAAATGGCTTATCTCATTACATATAATTTAGAATAATGCAAAACAATTTCCAACGTCGTGATCGCGGCGAAAAAAGAGAAAGTAATCAAATGGTATTTGGTATTCGTGCCGTAATCGAAGCCATTGACAGTGGTAAAGAGATTGAATCTCTTTTTATACAACGTGGTTTAAGCGGAAGCTTACTGTTGGAATTGAAGGCGTTGATCAAAGAGCATAATATCGGTTATCAACAAGTTCCTGTTGAAAAACTGAATAGAATTACGCGCAAAAATCACCAAGGTGTAATTGCTGTAATTTCGCCAATTACCTATCAAAATATTGAGGATATTCTTCCAGAGATTTACGAAAAAGGAGAGACGCCCTTGTTGTTGATGTTAGATGGAGTAACAGACGTTCGTAATATGGGAGCTATTGCGCGTACTGCTGAATGTGCTGGGGTGCACGCGATTATTGTTCCTAAAAAAGGTTCTGCAGAAATTAATCCAGATGCAATTAAAACTTCTGCTGGAGCATTGTACAAAATCCCGGTTTGTCGTCAAGATTCTTTAGGCAAAACAGGTAAATTTCTTATTGATTCAGGCGTACAATTAGTTGTTAGTACAGAGAAAACAAAGGATTCTGTTTATGATGTAGATTATACCGTTCCTACTTGTGTAATTATGGGAGCTGAAGATGTAGGTGTTTCGGATGATTTGATTCGTATTTCAGACAAATTAGCCAAAATTCCTATGTTCGGAGGAATTGGTTCATTGAACGTATCCGTATCGGCAGGTGTAGTGATTTACGAGGCTATCCGTCAACGTAATATTCAATAAAAAAAATGCTTAAGCAGAAACTACGCAGACAATTAAGAGTTTACAAATACGTAGTTTATAAAGAAACTTTAGTCGATTTTAAAGATCACTTTTGGTCTTTTATCGGCGCATTTATTGGGATTGGAATAATAGCTTATTTACAATCCATACAACTTCCTCAATTAGAAAACATTTTCCTTATTGGTTCTTTTGGCGCATCATCAGTACTTATTTATGGTGCTGTTTATAGTCCACTAGCGCAACCTCGAAATCTGATTGGTGGTCATGTCGTATCAGCTATAGTTGGTGTAACAGTAGGGAAGTTCTTTCCAGACGTGGTTTGGTTAACGGCACCTATGGCAGTTGCCTTATCTATTGTCGCAATGCAGATTACACGTTCACTTCATCCTCCTGGCGGAGCTACGGCTTTAATAGCTGTGAGCGGTGGAACAAAAATAACTTCACTGGGTTATATGTACGTGTTATCTCCAGTATTAACGGGGGCATTGATTTTATTCACAGTGGCATTGATTTTTAATAATATTACGAAAGATCGGCATTATCCAGTAAGGCATTCCAGATTAAGGAAATCGAGACGAATGATTTTAAGGAAAAGATTTAATAAACAATAAAGGGAAGATGTATTATCTTCCCTTTATTGTTGTGTGCCCAGCATGGGCAATAACTCTAGGGTGTAAGTCTCGAACACGCCTTTACAGTGGGAAGTGTTAGCTTATGACAAGGGTGTCCACCGCGAGGTGGAATCTGAAGGAAGTCTGAGGCAAAACCTCGGTCCGACGAACAGAAACTACTATCAAAGAAAGGGGATAGTATGGTTCTCCACCTGTGTCATTTTTAGAACCAAACATGGTAATATGTCCTTGTGGATCAATTTGTATTTTTATAATTGGTTTTGAACCACTACGTCACTACGTCCATTCATTTTAAAAATCTCAGGCATCGTTACCGTATTATTATTTTTGTCCACATAGCTCTTACCCCATCGCGTGCCATCTGCAAATTGAATATTTGGTTTTAAAGAACGCTCATACTGATTAAATCCTTGAAATTGAATTTCATTGGTTTCAGTTTTTTGCTTTGGAGTGTTGGCGTTGTTTTGTGTTCCATAATATAACGTAGAGTCGTTAATGGTCATGTTGAATGAGTTGTCGATCTGGTATATATCGATAATAGCTCCAAAGTCCGAATCAGGAAACGTAAATGTCAACGGTTTTGGAGTCGCAGACGCTACATTTGAACCGAAAATATCTACTTTAAAATTCCCAGTTGGCGTTGCGTCTACTACACATGGACAAACTACTTTTAATTTTAAATTATATCTTACCCCTGGTTGTATTTTTATGTCCGGTATATTTATATGCTGAAATAATCCATTTATCTTTAGAGAGGATATATCATAGGTGCTTTCTGCTCCATCTGCCAATATAAATAAAGATTCAGAACGTATGACATCACTGCCTATTGTGTTTGCGATAATTTTCAGTTCTTTTGCAGATGTCAATTTATTTTGGAATGAAGGACTGCCTGTTGCGAGATCAAAACTCGCTTTTTCGAAACCTCCTGTAATAGTTGGATTGGTAAGTTCTGTGATTTTACTTCCCAACCTCTTGTCTGTTTGATCCGCCTCAATGGTTGTGTACACCTCACTAAATTGGTGTTTAAGCTTCATCTCAATGGTATTTCCAGCAACTCGTACAGTAATATTTTCGTGGTGATAAATGAATTCAGTTGTTAGATTTTCAAGTACAAGTTTTGATACATTAGTTGTGTCTTTGGGAACTGGTACTGTTGAGGTGCTATTGGTAGAATACGCAATAAATTGGTAAGTCGAGCCAATGTTTAACTTCTCAATTTTTATACTATTATCTCCTTTTTTATAGGTATGGGTAAGTGATTTGAAATAATTACCCTTGGAGTCAAAAACAAAAATCTTGATTTTAGTTCCATTTTCTAATTCCTTTGAGGAAGAAGTCTGCGTAGTTGCTGCGATTTTTTTGGATGAGTTTATTATCGACTCTGGTTCTACTGTAGCTTGTATAGCTAGTTCTGGACCTAAAGAAGTATATATCTTTTGAACATTAGATACATTGCTTTTCAATGAAGCCTGTAATGTGCTTGAATTACCTTCTGATAAATTATCGGCACTTATGTTCAGCGTAACATTACTAATCCCTTCACCAACCTTGTCGTCAAATTTTTTTTGACAGGAGAGTGTTACTGTTATAATAAGCAGAATTAATAAATTTTTAACAGAATTCATTTGATTAAAATTATTTTTGAAATTCATATTGTAAGTCAATTTCTTCTTCTTGCCATACTTCTAGCCAGCCTTGATTGGCTGATTGTTGTATGGTAATGTTTGAGGTATTAGCTATGGATTCTTCCACAAATACGCTATAAACTTCCATTTTAGGAGGAGTGTATTTCTTCATTTTCATCACGTTTTTCTTTGTAGTTTTTTATTCAGCCATATGACTAATAGTATATGGTGACATTAAATGATTCTTCTTATAGAATAGCCTTGTAGTAATATTTAGCCTGTGGATAAAAAATTAAAATAGCATTCATGCCAAAAAAGATCATTTTTTTGACCGTATGTATTCAATAGTTTATCTGTTAGATTTTGCTAGCTATAGTAAAATTAGTGTGCGTTATATAGCTTTTATTATAAGAATCGCGCACAAAGGTAAATGATTTTCACTAAGATTAAATGGTAAAATATGGTTTTTTATGGTATATTATGTTTTTTATTGTTTTGTTAAATTGAAATAAAGTTATGTTTATATTGTGTGTAACAGAATAATATTCTGATTTTAGTAAATTGATTGTTGTCGTCTATTACCGCATCATTTTTGATTTTTGCGTTCTGCTATATTTATATTTGCATGTTTATTCGTGATTGGTTATTGAAATTTTTATTTTAGCATTTTCAACCTATGAAATATGAATAAAAGTCTTTTTAAAATAGCTTTCCTTGCTGGGTTATGCTTTTCATTAAAATTTTCTGTTGCACAAACTCCATTGAAAATAGAGGAAAATATTTTAAAGGAACCTAACAACTATTATTATATTAATTTCCAGAATTATGCTACGCCTTTGAATAAACTCCCTATTGGCGTATTCGACTCGGGAACAGGTGGATTGACTGTACTTGATGCACTAGTTAATTTTGATCAATTTAATAACCATACAAAGCATCAAGGTAAGGATGGAATATTAGATTTTGAAAGCGAAAAATTTATCTATTTAGCAGATCAGGCTAATATGCCTTATGGTAATTATAATGCTACGGGTAAGGATGATTTGTTGAAAGAGCATATTATCAAAGATTTTCAATTTCTATTAAGTAATAAATATTATCAGAATTCGAATCAAACTTCATTTCAAAAGGATAAAGAACAGGTAAAAGCGATTGTCATTGCATGTAATACTGCTACAGCATATGGCTATGAAGATGCGGTAGCTTTTTTGAATACAACGGGTTTGAATATTCCTGTAATCGGTGTGATAAACGCTGCAGCAAGAGGGACGCTTTCGTTTTTTGATAAAAAGGAAAATGGTTCTATAGCGGTTTTTGCGACAGTCGGTACTATTGCTTCAAAAGGTTATGAACGGACACTGAGACAGCAAATAGTCGAAGGAAATTTTACTGGTGATATTGAGATATTTAATCAAGGTGGATACGGTCTTGCTGAAGCTGTAGACGAAGAACCTGATTTTATTCGCAAGAATGTAAAAGAACCGAGAAAAGAATATCGCGGCCCTTCGCTAGATAATCCAAATTATAGAATAGATCAAGCCCTATTAGAGGTTTACAACTTTAAAAAGGATAATAGTAGCCTCCTTTGTGATAATCAAAATGTTGACGATTGTTCGATTATTCAATTAAATGATGCTGAGAATTATGTACGTTATCATTTGGTTTCACTAATGGAACAGATGCGTAAGGCAGATAAGGCGCAGCCTTTGAAAGCTATTATTTTGGGATGTACGCATTATCCTTTTTTGATAAAGGAAATTAAACAGGTTTTTGATGAGTTGAGAAATTATAAAGGCAAGGACGGAAATTATGTGTATAGAAATCTGATTTCCGAAAATCTACATATCATTGATCCTTCGGTTTATGTAGCTCAAGAGTTATACACAGCTTTGAATTCGAAAAGTCTTTTCAATGACAGTAAAAATCCATTGATGACAAAGTCAGAATTTTATATTTCGGTGCCTAATGTTACGAATAAGAACGTAAAATTGGATGCTGAAGGCAGATTTACTTACGACTATAAGTATGGACGTAATGCTGGAGAGATTCAAGAATATGTTAAAGTCGTTCCTTTCGATAGGAAAAATATATCTGAGGAGACATTGAAACGTTTTGAATCACTTATTCCAAATACCTATAAATTGATCCAAAATTTCTCCAAAGAGAATCCAAAGACAAAATATCTCAAAGCAGAAGAAAAAATATAACAAGAAAGACCTCGAATTAAGAGGTCTTTCTTGTTAATTATAAATTTCTTTGTAATTCTTACTATATTTTTCAATAATCTTTTTACGTTTCATTTTGAGGGTAGGAGTGAGTTCACCACCTTCAATAGTGAATTCCTCTGGAATAATGGAAAACTTTTTGATTTGTTCCCATTGTCCAAAGGATGTATTTATTCGATTAATTTCGTGGGTAATTTTTTCTTTGATCTCCTTTTGTGCTAAAAAATCTTCTTTTGATAATGAAGTAAGTTGCATTGCACTTTCCTTAGCCCAATCCAAAAGGTTATTATAAGATGGGACTATGAATGCTGCAGGAAATTTTTCGCCTTCCCCTATAACCATAAACTGTTCGATAAATAGTGATTCGACCATTTTTGATTCAATAGGTTGTGGTACAATATATTTTCCTCCAGAGGTTTTGAACATTTCTTTTTTACGATCGATAATTTTCAAATATTTTCCGTCAATCCATTGGCCAATATCTCCCGTATATAGCCAACCGTCTTTAATAATCTCTTCTGTACCTTTTGGATCTTTAAAATAACCAAGCATGATATTATCGCCTTTGGCTAATATTTCTCCGTCTTCAGCTAATTTGATGTCAATATTTATCAATGGCAAACCAACAGTCCCTAGTTTCATTCCGCGTTGAAAATCATTAACAGCTAAGCATGGTCCGGCTTCTGTCAAGCCATACCCCTCATAAATATTAATTCCTGCTGCCATATATAATCGAATTAAACGCTCTTGCAAAGCAGCAGAACCCGAAGAAATACCTACAATTTCTCCACCTAGAGCTTCTTTCCATTTGGAAAAAATCAATTTTCGGGCTATTGATAATTGAAAATTATACAAAGCACTGCGTTTGTCTTTTTCTAATTCGTATTTCTCACCCAAAGCGATAGCCCAAAAGAATAATTTACGTTTAATGCCAGTCAACGATTCTCCGGTTTTCATTATTTTCTCATACACTTTTTCTAAGACACGTGGTACAGCTGAGAAAATATGAGGTTTGACTTCTTTCATATCTGCGCCAATGGTTTCCATTGAATTGGCATAATAAATTGTTAAGCCTTTGTACATATATACATAATGAAACAAGCGTTCATAAGCATGACAGACAGGAAGAAAAGACAAAGCACGCATATATGAAGTCACTGGAAAAGAATATTCACTGCTCATCATATCTGCTAACAAATTTTTATGCGTAAGCATGACACCTTTAGGATTGCCAGTGGTGCCACTGGTATAAATTATTGTGGCAATATCTTCATGTTGTACAGCATTTCTTCGCGTATGAAACTCTGAATCGGAAATAACCTTTCCAGTTTGATTAACAATACTCCAATGAGGATAGACTGTACCTTGTTCTAAAATAAAAAGATTATTTAGTGTTAGAAGATCGGCTTTGAGATTAAAGATACGTTGGTATAAATCTTTATTGCTAATGAAGATGATATTAACCTCAGCATGATTTAAAATATATTTATAGTCGTTGTCTGAAATGTTGGGATATAATGCCACGACGATAGCTCCAATCTGTTGAATAGCAAAGTCTAGTAAGGACCATTCTATTCTATTTTCACTTACTATTCCGACTTTGTCTTGTGGTTTTACACCAAGGGCAATGAGTCCTTTAGAAAGTTCGTCGATTTGTTGTTGGAATTCTTCATTAGAGAGTTTCTTCCATTTTTTTTCTTCTTTATAAGAGAAAATAGAAGAAGTAGGGTAAGTGTCCTGTCTATACTTGACTAGATCAAATATACGTGTAGGCTCGTTTTTCATAAGCAATATCACATAAAATATAAAGGCTACCTAAACAAATAGGTAGCCTAACAAATTTACGCAATATTCTTAAGATTAATATTTGCTTTTCGATTCACGGCGTTTGCCAGAGAAATCACGGAATCCGCCATTATCTCCACCACGTTCTCTTCTTTCGCCAGAGAATCCACCACGACGGTCACCGCCACGATCTCTTCTTTCGCCACCGAAGCCTCCGCTACGCTCACCACGACCTCTTCCACCACGGTCACCGCCTCTAGAGCGACCACCACGGTCTCCACGATCTGAACGACCTTCCCCAGATACTTCGATACGAACTTGACGTCCGTTGAAGTCTACACCTTTGAAGCCATCGAATACTTTATTAACCTCTTCATCTTGAACTTCGAAGAATGTGAATACACCTTTCAAATCAATTTTACCAATAGACTTGCCCGAAATATTTGCAGTATTACAAATAAATCCTAACATATCTCCACGGCTAAATTCATCTACAGAACCTAAGTTCATGAATAAACGAGTGTATCCTTTTGAACTTTGGCGTTCACCACGTTCTCCTCTTTCACGTCTATCGCCGCTTACTTCACGTGCATCGATATTTAAATCAGGTGCGTTTTTGTAGTAATCTAAGAAACGATTGAATTCAAGAGATGCAAATCTTTTTACAATTTCTTCTTTCGATAAATCTTCGAAACCTTCCATAATAGCTGGTAAGAAAGTGTTGATTTGCTCTTCGTTAACTTCTACATTTTTTACCTTATCAATGATGGTCATCAATTGTTTTGCAACAACTTCTTCCCCTTGAGGTACTTGCATTTTAACGAAAGGTTTACCGATAACTTTTTCAAGTTGACGGATTTTGCTTTGCTCTTTAATGTTGATTAATGAGATTGAAATACCAGTTTTACCCGCACGAGCCGTACGACCTGAACGGTGTGTATAGTTTTCAATTTCATCAGGTAATGAGAAGTTGATAACGTGTGTTACATCATTTACGTCGATACCACGAGCAGCTACGTCTGTTGCGATCAACATTTGTAAGCTACGGTCACGGTAACGTTTCATTACTTTATCACGTTGTTGTTGTGACAAGTCACCGTGTAATGCATCTGCATTGTAACCATCTTTGATTAATGCTTCTGCGATTTCTTGAGTTTCGATTTTAGTACGACAGAATACAATACCAAAGATTTCTGGATTAGAATCCACGATACGTTTGAATGCTGCGTATTTATCTCTTGCTTTTACCAAGAAGTATTGGTGCTCAATATTTGCATTACCTGTATTTTTTGTACCTACAGTTAATTCAAATGGATCAGTCATATACTTTTGAGCGATACGACGTACTTCTCTAGGCATAGTAGCTGAGAACAACCAAGTTTTTTTATCTTCTGGAGTTTCTGATAAAATGTTGTTGATGTCTTCTTGGAAGCCCATGTTCAACATTTCGTCCGCTTCATCTAATACAACATATTTTACATTTGAGAAGTCAATAGCATTTCTGCCAATGATATCTAACATACGTCCTGGAGTAGCGACAACAATCTGTACACCACGTCTGATTTGACGTAATTGATCACTGATGTTTGCACCTCCGTATACAGCTACAACGTGTACGTTGTCGATGTACTTAGCAAATTTTTCTAAATCTTTAGCGATTTGTAAACACAACTCACGAGTTGGGCATAATACTAATGCTTGTGGGTGTTTTTGAGAAAAGTCTAACTGCTCTAATAATGGTAGACCAAATGCCGCTGTCTTACCTGTGCCGGTTTGGGCTAATCCGACAAAATCGTCGCTGCCAGTCAATAAAACAGGAATGGCTTTTTCCTGTATTTCAGAAGGTTTTTCGAAACCTATTTCTGAGATGGCTTTAACAACTTCCTCACGGATTCCCAGTTCTAAAAATGGGTTCATGAAATAAATTATACAATAGGCACTATTGCCTAAGGCGTTGCAAAGGTATGCATAATTATTCTAAAAACCTAATTTCTAATAGATTGATATGAGGTAGGCCACTTATGAATTTTATTGTTTTAAATTAGTTGTAATTAAAACTAAGTTAATTATTTAAACGTTATCCTGTCACTTTTGCATCGCATCATGATTTAATTTGAAATATTCGAAAATAATAATTTCATTTTTTTACATTTGATAAACAAAAATTAACATCCGAATTATGTGGTATAAAAAATCGATTGCAAATTTAATAGCCGAGGCTGAGCAAAGGGGCCAGGGAACATTAAAAAGAACACTTACTAGTGGGGCGCTAATTGCTTTGGGTATTGGAGCAATTGTTGGCGCTGGACTTTTTGTTCGTACAGCAGCAGCAGCTGCACAAAATGCTGGTCCATCCGTAACAATCGGCTTTATCCTGGCGGCTTTAGGTTGTGTATTTGCAGGTCTATGTTATGCGGAGCTTTCATCTTCTATACCTGTATCTGGTTCTGCTTATACCTTTACCTATGCGACTATGGGAGAATTAATGGCATGGATTATTGGCTGGGATCTGGTTTTAGAATATTCAGTTTCTGCAGCGACAGTGGGTATTGCCTGGAGTGAATATTTAAATCATTTTCTAGTCGATATCATAGGTATCAAACCCATACCATATGAATGGTGTCATTCACCATTTCAAAGCTTAAATCTTTTGCAGATAAATAGTCAGGAACAATTAACCGCCTTACAGAGTGCTTTTGAACCAGCAATAGCGCAAAAAATGCAAATTGGAACTCAATTGGCTTTAGAACCAGAATTGCTAAGTAAAGTGCCCACACCATATCAAAACCTTGTCACTACTTCTAAAGGTATTATGAATTTACCTGCTTTACTTATTGTAACGCTAATGAGTTTACTATTGGTTAGAGGAACTAGTGAATCTGTTGTTGTTAATAATATTATTGTGTTTGTTAAAGTAACAATTGTTGTTTTGGTAATTATCTTAGGTTGGCATTTTATTGATCCTGCAAATCACACTCCATATATTCCACAGTCCACTGTGTATGTAGACCATGAAGGTATTTCACATCGTTTTGGTGGAATTTGGGGAATATTAGGCGCAGCTGGAACCGTATTTTTTGCTTTTATTGGTTTTGATGCGGTTAGTACCGCTGCACAAGAGGCGAAAAATCCTAAGCGTACTATGCCAATTGGTATTTTAGGTTCTTTGGCTGTCTGTACTTTATTATATGTTTTATTTGGTCATGTATTGACAGGACTAGTGGATACAGAATTTTTCAGAGATCCTACGCGTGGTGGTGAAGCTTCGGTGGTAATGGCAATTCAAGAATCCATGCCTGGTTTTTCTTGGTTAAGCAAATCCATTACAATAGCAATTTTAGCTGGTTTTAGTTCGGTTATTTTGGTGATGCTTTTGGGACAAAGTCGAGTATTCTATTCCATGAGTAAAGATGGATTATTGCCAAAAGTATTTTCAGATGTACATCCAAAGTATGGAACACCATGGAAAGGAAACTTATTAATCTTGTTATTGGTGGCTTTATTTGCAGCCTTTGTTCCAGGAAATGTAGTGGGGCATATGACTAGTATTGGTACGTTATTCGCATTTAGTTTGGTATGTTTAGCTGTAATAATTTTACGCAAAAAAGAGCCTAATTTACATAGAGAATTTAAAACACCTTTAGTTCCTTTAATTCCTATTTTAGGTATATTGACCTGTGGAATTATGATCGCTGGATTAGGTAAAGAAAACTGGATTCGATTAATAGTATGGATTTTGATTGGTCTTGTTATTTATTTCGGATACGGAAGAAAGAATAGTAAGATTAGAAAAGAAATGGAAGGAAAATAATTGCGCCAAAGAAAGTCTTAAAAATAAAGTCCTGCAAATTTACTTTGTAGGACTTTATTTTTATCTATTTCTTTCTACTATTCTGTATCTTACTTCGGAGTAAATTGAAGAAATCTTCTTCGACTTGAAAAAATTGTGAAGCTCGAGTTTGTCCTACAATTTTTGCAAATTCTGCACGATACGACTTTTTAAGTTCTACTTCTTTAGCATCAAAAGCAATTACATCACGTTTTTCCGCATTAAGAGAATTACCGCGAACGTTGAAGCCTCTTTTAGCACGTTTCAAATCCCACATTTCCTTATTATACTGATTGTATATAGGGAAAAATCGTTCAGCTTCACTAGGACTTAATTTCAATTCCTTAGTGATATAAGCAATTTTCTCACTTTCTATTGCCTCAAAGTTTTGTTGTGCCTGTGAAGATAGATGTAAAGTGAAAATAAAGCAGATGGTTAATATAATATATCTCAATCGTAACATTATAGCATGTAATTTAAATACTCTTCTATTTCCTCTTTTCCAATTTCCAAATCCAATTGAACATTTTCATTTTTAGTATCAGACGTGTATTCTGCTAAATGGATTAAATCTTCACCTTCAGAAACTTGAGCTAAATAATTTAATATTTCTTCATCACTCACATGATCAAGATTTACCTCTGTAGTTGAAAGTTGATTTCCATTTTGATTAGAAATCGTATTTTGAAAACCAAAATAGGAGCCTACACCTACAATAAGCGCAATTGCTGCTGCTGCAGAATATTTTCTCCAATTTGTACGCTTTGGAAGAGTAAGTATAGTAGTTTCTTGTTTAGTCGTTCTTGCTAAAATTTTTTCATTCAATTGATTAAAATATCCTGTAGGAACAGTAAAGTGTTCTTGGTTTAATTCTTCAGACCATTTCTCTACAATGATTTTAGCTTCAATTTCATTTGATGCTTCCTCAAAATAAGAAGTTGGTACACTAAACCCTGATTCTTTGCCTACTTGATCATGAATGTTACTCTCAGCAATTTTTGCAAAAATTTGATTTTCCGCAGCCTCAAAATAGTCCCCTGAGACTTGGAAGTCTAAAGCAGGTACAATAGATTTAAGATTTTCTTCTGCAATAGAAGCCTCTATACTTTGACTTAAATCATCAAAATAGTTTGTAGGAATAGTAAATCCATCTTCACTCACTTTATCTTTCAAACCCTGTTCTGCGATTTTTGCAAAAATAGAAGTTTCGAGTGTGTCAAAATATCCATTAGGAACATTTGCTGTAGCTTTTGTATCTAAACTTTCGTTTATATTTCCGACAGTACGTTCGAAATGAATTTGACCGAGGATATGTTCTTCTTGATCCTCAAAGAAATTTTTAGGAATAAAAAAAGGATTTACACGCAATGAATCTGGTAGATTTTTGCCTCCTAATTCTTCGTTATATGTGTTGTGTTCCTTCATGAGTGTATATATAGATGAATTTAATAACCAAAGGTTTAATCGTGGCTATTGAAAAAATGCTCTATTTTTTTCACTGCTAAATGGTATGAAGCTTTTAAGGCCCCTACACTAGTTCCTAAAATTTCGGATATCTCATCATACTTCAAATCTTCAAAGTATTTCATGTTGAATACTAGGCGTTGTTTTTCTGGCAAGGTTAGCAAAGCCTGCTGTAATTTCATTTGGGCTTGATCCCCATTAAAATATGAGCCGTCTGTTAATGTTTCAGATAGGTAAGATGAACTGTCATCGTCTAACGAAACATTATTTTTTTGCTTTTTCTTGTTCAGAAATGTGATACATTCATTGGTAGCAATACGATACAGCCAAGTGTATAATTGCGAATCCTCTCTGAATTTATCTAAATTACGCCATACCTTCACAAAGATATCTTGGGTCACGTCATCCGCATCGTCATGATCGATGACCATGCGTCTGACATGCCAATATATTTTTTGTTGATATTTCTTCAACAATTGTTTGAAAGCCGCCTCACGTGTGCTTTCATCGGCAAACATGGATATGATTTGCGCGTCTTCCATTTATTATTTTTTTCTGCTAATAACTTTTTGTGCAGCTGCTACAATGCTTGCTGCGTTTAAGCCGTATTTTTCCATCAATTGTGCAGGAGTACCTGATTCACCGAAGCTATCATCTACTGCTACATACTCTTGTGGTGAAGGTAAGTTTTTAGCCAATACTTGCGCTACACTATCTCCTAAACCACCAAGACGGTTGTGTTCTTCCGCTGTAACTACACAGCCGGTTTTTGCTACTGATGCTAAGACTGCTTCTTCGTCCAAAGGTTTGATGGTGTGGATATTGATGATTTCTGCATCGATACCTAATTTTTCAAGTTCTTCTCCAGCTTTGATTGCTTCCCATACCAAGTGACCAGTAGCAATAATAGTCACATCTTTACCTTCGTTCAACATGACCGCTTTACCAATCTCAAAAGTTTGGTCAGCAGGAGTGAAGTTAGGAACTACTGGGCGTCCGAAACGTAAGTAAACTGGACCTTCGTATTTTGCTACCGCAATAGTAGCTGCTTTAGTTTGGTTAAAGTCACAAGGATTGATAACCACCATTCCAGGTAACATTTTCATCAAACCGATATCTTCTAAAGTTTGGTGTGTAGCACCATCTTCACCCAATGTAAGACCTGCATGTGATGCAGCGATTTTTACGTTTTTGTGTGAATAAGCGATAGATTGACGGATTTGATCGTAAACGCGTGCTGTGGAAAATTCAGCGAAAGTTCCTGTGAAAGGAATTTTACCACCGATAGTCAAACCAGCAGCAATACCCATCATATTTGCTTCAGCAATACCAATTTGGAAGAAGCGTTCTGGAAATTCTTTGATAAAAGCATCCATTTTTAAGGAGCCCACCAAGTCAGCACATAATGCTACTACATTTTCGTTCTGCTTACCTGCTTCTAATAAACCAGCACCGAAGCCCGAACGTGTATCTTTAGATTCTGTGAATGTATATTTTTTCATGTTTGTATTTAGATGTGGATTTGAGACTTTAGATGTGAGATAGCTTATCTCGAATAATTCTATTATCTAATGTCTACTATCTATCTTCTATTATCTATATTAATAATCGCCTAGAGTTGATGATAATTGATTCAATGCACTTTCTAGTTGCTCGTCGTTAGGAGCTACACCGTGCCATTTGTGCGTACCCATCATGAAATCAACACCTGAACCCATTGCCGTGTGCAATAAGATAATTACAGGTTTTCTTTTTCCTGAGCGAGATTTAGCTTCATCAATACCAGCTACTACTGAAGCCATATCATTACCCTTTTCTACTTCTAATACATCCCAACCAAAAGCTTCCCATTTAGCTCTTAAGTTGCCTAAAGATAATACTTGATCTGTAGAACCATCAATTTGAGCTCCGTTGTAGTCAACTGCCGCGATTAAGTTATCCACTTTATTGTGTGGCGCATACATTGCAGCTTCCCAAACTTGACCTTCTTGCAATTCACCATCACCCATTAATACATACACTAAGCTGTTGTCTTTGTTTAATTTTTTAGCTTGTGCCGCACCAATAGCTGCTGAAAGACCTTGACCCAAAGAACCTGAAGCGATGCGAATACCTGGTAATCCTTCATGAGTAGTAGGGTGACCTTGTAAACGTGAATCTAATTTACGAAAGGTAGCCAACTCACTTACTGGGAAATATCCAGCACGAGCTAATGTGCTATAAAATACGGGTGAAATGTGACCATTAGATAAAAAGAATAAATCTTCACCAACGCCGTTCATGTTAAAAGCTGGATCGTGTTTCATAGCATAGAAATATAAAGCTACGAAATAGTCTGTACAGCCCAATGATCCACCTGGGTGTCCGGATTGACATCCATGTACCATACGTACGATGTCACGTCTTACTTGTGTTGCAGTTTGTTCAAGTTTGTTGATATCTACACTCATTTTGATTGTTTTATACAAAATACAAATTTATGTGCGTAAAGTTAATGAAATTAAATGTTTTAGGAAGGGCGAAGGGGAGAATATTGATAAAAAATGTTACTTCTCTGAGTTAGAAAGGATTTATCAATGAGGGCTTTAAAACATAAAAGGCTCATTATGAATGAGCCCTTTATGTTCTTTAGTTAATCAATGACCAAGTTGACCAAGGAATTCTGGATAGAATCAAGATCAATGCAATCGTGTATGTGATAAATACAGTTCTGTTTGCTGCGTAATCTTCTGTTGCCTTTTTAGCTTTTGAATAACCTATAGTAATTAATACAATAGCAATAATCATTGTAAGTGGGTGCTCTAAGAAATATAATCTCGATAAGCTATTTCCCATGTTTTCACCAGAAAAGCTTTTGAATCCTAGTGGAGAAATAAAATAAATAATCAAACCAATCAATAATTGTAAGTGCGCAGATATAAATCCGATTAAAGCAATTTTGCGGTTATATGGATTTGCTTTAAAATAATTTACTGCAGTAATTACAATAGAAATAACCAAAGCTAGTAATAAGATTACCGCTAAAGTTGAATGTAAATGTTTCATACCTGTTAACATATGTTTTGTTTTTAAATTTCAGTTTTTACAAAAGTACTATTTTGAAAGTCGTTTTTCACCTAATTCCCTAAATTCGGATTTTGCCTTGAATTGTGGGAATGTTGTCTCGTAGCTCATCATATATCCAATATCGAAAAATAAACGAACATCTGCTATTATACCATTAAAATCCCAATGTTCATTCACTTCATCTTGTGGAGAGTGGTATTTTCCTAATCCTTTTCTACGTGTGTCATTAGCCAATGAGTCTGTAGAAATTAATTTCGAACCAGAGCCCATAAACAATCCAGGAACACCTTTTTTGACAAAGTTGAAATGATCCGAACGGTAAAAGCCACCAGAACCTGGATTTTTTTCGCCAGCTACGGTTCTACCAAATTTAGCTGCAGATTTAGCTACATAATCTTCAATTTCTGTTTGTCCATAGCCTACAATCGAAACATCTTTAGTCGCACCGGCTGCGCTGAATGCATCCATATTTAAGTTAGCAACGGTTTTGTTCAATGGATAAATAGGATTGTTCGTGTAATAACCAGAGCCTAATAAGCCATCTTCTTCACCTGTCAAGGCGATGAAAACAATGCTTCTTTCTGGTTGATGTTTGGCTGCTTTGAAAGCATTAGCAATTTCGAATAATGCGGAAACACCTGCTGCATTATCAATCGCACCATTGTAAATCGAATCTCCATTTACTGGTTCGCCAACACCTAAATGATCCCAATGTGCAGTGTAAATAATAGTTTCATCCGGACGTTTCGTTCCTTTAATTTTAGCAATGACATTGCTGGACTTCGAATTACGAATAGTATTGTTTAATTCTACTTTGGTAGAAATATTTAATGGAACAGCTTTAAAATTTGGTTTCTTGGCATCTTCCATTATTATAGGATCAATTCCTGCGAACTTAAATAAAGCGTTAGCCGTTTCTGTAGTAATCCACCCTTCAAAATCTGTTGTTTTGATATTATCATCGGCCAACAAAAGTTGAGGGCCAGACCAACCTGAACGAACCACATCCCAACCATAACTAGCGGCGCCAGTTTCATGAATAATCAACACACCAGTTGCTCCCTGTCTTGCAGCTTCTTCGTATTTGTAATCCCAACGACCATAATACGTCATCGTATCGGCTTTGAAAAGATTTTTGTCATAACGCCCTGGATCAGAAACCATGACTACAACAGTTTTCCCTTTGACATCCAAGCCTTCGTAATCATTCCAATTGTATTCTGGAGCAACTATACCAAACCCTGCAAATACTAAATCTGTTTTTTGAATAGCAACTTTGGGAGATGATTTACGTGAAACAATCACGAAATCGTCTAGATTTTTTTTAGCTAATGTGCCGTTTTTTCCTTCGAAAGTAAGTTGAGGAGTTGAAGGTTTGGAAGCTATTTCTACCATAGGGACTTCTTGGAAGTACGAATCTCGATTTCCGGGTTCTAGCCCAAGCGTCTTAAACTGCTCTTGAATGTAATTTACCGTTAAGGTGTCGCCTTTAGTAAAAGGTTTTCTACCCAAAAACTCATCAGAAGATAACTTCTCCACGTAAGTACGATAAGCAGATTCTGTAATTGCATCGAGTGCGGTGCTATCCAATTTGCTCGCATCGTACATCGAGGAAGTTTGTTTGCACGAAGTCAAAGCTGTACAGATAAGCAAGGCAGCTACAAAAGATTTATTCATCATCTAAATAATTATTGTACGGATAAAATTACAATTAAAAGTGTAAGAAAGTATGTTGTATCTAATCTTTGACAGGAATAACTTCTGCTACAGGATGAAATAAATAGATTTTTTGCGTTGAAATCTCCAAACACTTATATCTTTTGCGAAGTTTTTCCATTTTTTGAAAAGTTCTTCCGTTTTTTAGTTGAAAAACTGCCTGTTCTGGCAATTCTTCTACATGTGTTACTTCCGAGATTTTGGTGTCGTATTTTTTCAAAACACGATATAAATTCAAATCCGTGCAGGAGGATGCGGCAGGATTATTCATGTAATTGTTAATAGCAATCACGATATCGGAAGGGAAGATGTTTAATTTCAAAAATGGCTGGATTAAGCTTTTAAAGTTGTTTTTCCATTCTTCGCCGTGCGGTTTTACCAGATTTTTGAAATCCTGATATGTTTTAAGATGGGCAAACTCGTGAACTGTAGTCATTAAAAAAGCATACGGATTTAAGTCGTGATTCACCGTAATTTGGTGTGGACTTCCTCGAAAAGGCGCACGGTAATCACCCAATTTAGAGGCACGGCTCTTGGTGACTTTAAATCGGCAAGCGGTATCATTAATCCATTGCGAAATAATTGGAGCAGCCTCTGCAGGAATATACTTACTCAATTGTTTGCTGAAATCGGGCATATCGTTACAAACATATTATTTTAATAGCAGAAAGTGAATTTTTTATGGTTTTCAAACCTAAATCTTATCCCTATATTTGAAATTAGTTTTTCGGTAGAAATAACATCAACATATACTTTATGCTATCACGATTATTAATAAAAAACTACGCTTTAATTGACAATTTGGATATCGCTTTTGATAAGGGATTGAATATTATCACGGGTGAAACTGGTGCGGGTAAATCTATTCTGATGGGTGCATTGGGTTTGGTTTTGGGTAATAGAGCGGATGGCAAACAGTTTTTTAATGAAGATAAAAAATGTGTGATAGAAGGTTATTTTTCTATTTCATCGTATGATCTGAAAGGATTTTTTGAAGAAAATGATTTGGAATATGATGATGAAACAATTATCCGCCGTGAAATATCAGTCGATGGCAAGTCTAGAGCTTTTGTGAATGATTCACCTGTCAATCTTTCGATATTAAAAACTTTGGGTGAACGATTAATCGACATTCACTCGCAACATGCAACCTTGCAAATCAATACCGAAGAATTTCAATTGTTTGTGTTGGATGCTATTGCAGGAAACGAATCTTTACTTGAAGAGTTTCGTAAGGAACTACAGCAACTAAGGCAAATCGATAAAAAACTTAAATCCTTAAAAGAAGAATCTCGTACAGCGAATGCTGAATTGGATTATAACCAGTTTTTGTTTGATGAATTGGAAAAAGTAAATGTGCGTGAAGGTGAAGTGAAGGAGTTAGAAGAAGAGCAAAGCCAATTGGAAAATGCTGAAGAAATAAAGAGAGCTTTATTGGCTTCAAATTATTTGCTTTCGGACGGCGAACACACTGCTTTAGCTTTATTAAAAGAAAGTATTCAGCAAATTCAGCAAGCTTCTCGCTATTTTTCAGATGCTGAAGAACTGGCCAATCGTCTTAACAGTGCATACATAGAAATTAAGGATGTATCATCTGAAATTGCGAATCAAGAAAGTGCAGTGCATTTGGACGAACAGCGTTTAGATGAAGTTAATACACGCTTGAGTGATATCTATAGTTTACTGAAAAAGCATCATGTAGATTCTGAATCGGAATTAATTGAACTTAAAAATCAATTAGAAGAGAAGCTTCAGGTCGCATTGAATCATGATGAAATCTTAGCGAAATTAGAAGCTGAGAAGCAAAAGCAAGAAACTAAAGTATTGCAAGTGGGTAAAAATATCCACAAGAATAGATCTAAGGTAAAATCTGAGGTGGAACACGCTGTTCAAAATACTTTGGCGCATGTTGGAATGGTTAATGCGCGATTGGATATTTCCTTAACTCTTCAACCGTTGGAGAAAGTCTCTTCTAAAGGATTGGATACTGTTCAGTTTTTATTCTCCGCAAATAAAGGGCAAGCTTTACAACCTATTCATAAAGTAGCATCAGGTGGTGAGTTATCTCGTGTGATGTTGGCTATTAAGTCTTTAGTTGCTAGTAAATCGGCTTTACCTACAATTATTTTCGATGAAATCGATACGGGTATTTCTGGGGAAGTTGCTTTAAGAGTGGGAGAGGTGATGCAAGGTTTAGCGAAAAATATGCAAGTGTTGGCGATAACGCACTTACCTCAGATTGCTTCCAAAGGAACTTCACACTTCAAAGTGTATAAAGAAGATAAAGAAAATAAGACGAGATCGAATATTGTATTGATGAATGAAGATGAGCGAGTAATGGAGATAGCGCAGATGTTAAGTGGAGCGAATCCAGGAGAAGCAGCATTGGCACATGCTAAAAATCTATTAGTTAATAACTAGAAAATTTTTTAAAAGCTAGAAAAAATAAGAAAGCCTGCGAATAAGTTTTGCAGGCTTTTATGTTTTGATTGGTTTTATATATACTTTCATAGACTTATTCTTCATTTTGTCCTATGATAGCTAATAAAAGTAAATAATATCCTTTTTCTAAACCCAATTCTGCTGCTTTTTGTTCAATAGTTTTCATAATCTTGATATTTATATTAATATTTAATCCTATATCAAGTATTATTCAATTGGTATGCCAAAAATAAATTATTGGCACAATGTGATAATTAAACAAAGAAGTTAGGTACTAATTTTTTTAAGATGGAATTTTAAACTGTTGCATGCGTATTTATACGTAGGCGTCTAGTTAATCATTCTCCAAACAGCAAATAGCCATCTCTTGCTCCCTGAATCACTTGCTGTAATTGCGCAGGACTCAATTGATTATTTAAAACTTGAAAATTTTTCCAAATAATAGATAATTGATCTTGATGTTGGGAGAGGTATGCAAAAGGAAATCCATCAAATGAAGGATATTCCTGTAGTTTCTTCAAAATCATTTTATTACCTAGCATCGCTCCTAAAACAATGTAAATTAATCCGAGCTTATAATGTTTATCAGAAGCATTCACTACAACGGGTGAATATTGAGTATAATCAATATTCATATGCTTAAGATCAACCAATAATGAATCTTGCTTTTGAGACAAAATATCGCTTAATTCAGGCCATTCCAAACTTACTTTAGAAATAATGCCCGTGATATAGCAATATGATTTTAATATAAAATTTTTATAATGAGCGATAGTGAATTGATTACTAAATAACAAGTGTGCATTCATCACCTGCTCAATTCTATCGTGTAAATCCTGCGTTTCTGTTTTTAATAATTTATTATTCATTCGGGAATTTTATTTTAAATACGGTTCCGGATCCAATTATACTTTCAAAGCTGATTTCGGCATTTAATCGATCGACAATTCTTTTTACAATCGACATACCCACTCCACTTCCTTCGAATTGAGTAGCATTGGATAAGCGTTTGAAAATACTAAATACCTTTTCTTTTTCTGTCTCTTCTATGCCTATGCCGTTGTCTTTTATGAAATAAACAGTCTTATTATCTTCTATTATACTATATATTTCCAAAACTGTCATGCTGTTTTTACTACTAAACTTAACCGCATTGTTAATTAGATTCATAAACAGCTGATACAGTAAAGTTTTTTCACCAAAAACTGGATGCAAATCTCCAAGGATGATTTCAAAATTCTGGACTTTGTACCTCTGAATAGCCTGCTGAATAAGCTGATTAATAAATGTTTCAGTTGCCACCAGTTCATATTTCAGAATATTGAAAGAGCTTTTTGTAGATTCAATGGTCTTATCAATAATATCATTAATCAGACTAGCGGCATCTGCAATATTTTTAGAAAATCTAGCTACAAATTCTTGAGAGATATCCTGTCGGGTTTGCATGAATTGTGCAGAAGTTTTGATTGTCGACAGCGGATTTTTAAGATCGTGCGCCAACTGATGTGTATATGTATCCAAGGCATTATTAGCCTCAATCAACTTCTGATTTAGTCGTCGAACTTCATTCAATTTTCTTAGCATAGACTCTTGAATAAGTTTTTGAATCCTTACTAAAAAGTCATTATCAAATACTGACCATTTTTCTGACTGACCACTTACCTCTTTTTTCCACAATTGGAAAGAAGTACGAGGAGAGTAAATATAAGCTTGTTTTTCTTCCGAAAAAATTTGATGTTTTTCAGGGACCCCTGCCCATTTTTCTTCGGCTATAATTTCCTTTCTGAACCAATAAATAGCAAATTCATTATCTTCATCAAAGCATAAGCGAGCGATGCCTGTCCAGTTTTTGTTATCTACATTTTTATTTGCCGATAAGGAAAACGAATGACTGGTAAAGATATTCTCATTACCCACTATTTTGTTTATTTCAGTGTGTATGTCTTGAAGCAAATATTCGTTAGGTGTGTCTCCAAATCGTAAAGTATAATCTGGAGATTTAATGATTAGACCAGTTGCAGAGATAGTTTGCATAAAACGATTCGCAAATTCACTCAAAGTTTTTTCAAAAGATTGGCTAAAGAATAATTTTTCTTTGAGTTCCAATTCGATTTCTTTGATAGTATGATCTTGCTGAATTTTAATACGCTGTTGTTTTACCAAATATTTATTTGCAGCATATTGAGTAACAAAAAGACAAAGACTTCTTTTGTCAAAAGGGATATATTTTGGTTCAATATTCTGGCAAGCTACTAATCCCCAAAGTTTATTGTCAATGACAATGGAAAAACTTGCACTAGCTCGCACACCAAAATTATCTAAATATTGTAAGTGTATAGGAGATAAAGCCCGAATTTGAGATTTAGAAAGATCTATTTGTTCTGGTGATAAACCATAAATATCTATAGTCTTTTCATGAATATCGGGGGTTTGACGCGAAAGATTTTTAAGATACAACTGTCTTGCTTGTTTAGGAATATCAAACTCTGGATATCTGTAGCCTAGAATAGATTCTTCTTTCAGTTTTTTGTTTTCGGCAATAACAATACCACTGCTGTCTTCCAAAAATTGATATACCATAATGCGATCAAAATCAATAATCTTAAAGATATTTTCGCACAAGGTTTGCCATACATTTTCGCTACGTTCGAAATTTTGCTGAAATTCATTCAACTGATTTAGTTCAATGATCATGTTTTCATTCATTTCGAACTCCAGAAACAATTTCTCATTGTGAACGTAAAGCGTCAGCTGGTAATTTCTACCATTTAATTTGGTCTTTGTCGATAATGGTTGCTGTTTTAATATTTGAAAATCCTTGATATTCAAATCAAGAGGAGAATCCGATGGAATGTTTTTAAGAAAATCATTCAATTCCAGATGCAACGCACTGGATAAATCAAAAGGAAGCCATTCCGAGCAATTCTCACTAACGGCCACACATTTGCCCGATAAATTAAAAACAATGAGGTAACCAAAATTTTGAATTTTCCCGCACAAATGAATTGGCTCTTCCTCACAGTTTAGCGTTTTAAGCTCTTTAATCATTCGGTAATAGTAGTAGATGTTTTATAAATATAGCTTTTCTGGAGGATATAGTCTATAGGCATAGACAAAATAGTGGGTTGGACGAAAATATATTTAATGAACGTATAGTTTATTAGGAGTAATGAAAGAAATCAATAGACAAGAACAAATTATAATAATAGTATTTTAATTTTCTTTTATTCTCTATTGGATAGCTACTGGTAGATATAAAAGATGAATACCTGTAAGCAACGAGGCTAACAGGTATTCTAATCGTATGTTGTTATTATTTTACACTCCCAATTTAAACGGAATGAGCCCTGTAGAATACAGAGCTCATTATATCAAGAACATTGCATAAATTTGTCTAACTTTTTGGGGGCAGTCCCAAACATCCCTTTTTATTTTTTAGTTTCCGCCGTTGTCGGCGTCTGTAAGTGTTACTTTTACTTTAATATCTTTATCAAGGGCGTTCAGGTTTGAACCTAATCTATCTTCTGCATACAAAGAAACTGTACCGACTTTATATTCATAAGAATAGTGAATACCTTTAATCGTAGCAGGAATTGCATTGTAATATCCTTTGCTATCTGTAAATTCCAGATGAACCTGCACAGTACCATAGTTATAATACGCATTATCAAGTTCAGGAAACTCTAAATCTGTATAATAAATATTTGTATTTCCATCCCGTACCCAATCATTTGGCTTTACAGTAGTAGTATAAGTCACACCTGGCAAATAATTGGTAATATACTCTTTTGTGCAAGAGCTCAATGTCACTAATGAGGCGCTAGCAATTGCTAAGGCAAGTAATACTCGTTTCATGTGTATAGTAGTTATATATTAATACTTAGTTATATATTGTGACAATGATATTCAATAAAAGTTTAATGCATTTGTAATTTTATTATAACGGGATTTATTCCAATATGCTACTTGTTCTTTCTACTGTTACATTGTCACCAGTTAGTGCATTCCCATCCTTATCTACTAAACTTAATTTTATGATAGCATCGCCTTTTGGTAGATTAGTGATTTGGTAAGGTACCCATCTATCTAACATAAATTCGACACCATTTATCGTAGCTTTTACCTTGTTCGCATCTGGAGCAAGGTCGGTATTTACCAAGAAGAAGTCTAACAATACCGTTTTTGTATCGTCACCTTTATATTCACCTTTTGGTCTGCTATAAAATAAAGATGGTTCAGAAGGTACGCCTTGTTCTTCTACTTTGCCATCTGCGTTTACTTTGAATTTCACTAATTTTGAGGCATCTGAAGTTTTGATAGATTCGTGAAATGAGCGAGACAAAAATGATAATAGATAATGTTCTGAATTTATCGAAACATTAAATATATGTTCGGGCTTATATAAAGCTACATAGGGCTTATTGTCTAAAATGAAATGTATATGTTGGCCATCCGCAGAATTGGCCATATGGTGATCGTGATCGGTTTGATCCGTTAAATTGAAATTTTGGACACTGTATTTAATAGTTACTTTGGCTGAATCATTACCCAACTTCTCGGAAGCTAGAGAAGAAATTGTAAGCGTTGCACCTGGAAATTCTTTAGCATGTGGTAAAGGAGTAACTTCTATGGATTCAGTAGAATCTACCGATGTTAGAGAGTCTTGAGAAGAAGTTGTATTAGAATTGTTGGATGAATTACAAGAAAAAGTAATAAATAAGCCGCAGGCTGCGGTTAAAAATAAATTTTTACGTACGATATTTTTCATAATGAAGTGGTTTATTGTAATCAATACTCATTACAACAAACCACTACACTAAAAAGTTTTATGAGAAAGCAACTAAAAGTGCTTCTTTAATAGCAGCAATAGCTGTTTGTAAGTCTTCATCAGTATGTGCGGACGAAATAAAACCTACTTCATAACCTGAAGGTCCGAAGTAAATGCCTCTATTCAACAATTCACGGTGCATGATTTTATATTTTTCCATCGAAGCTGGATCGATTTGATCTGCAGATTGAATTTTTTCTAATGAAGTGAATGCAAACCAGAATATAGAGCCAATCGTAAAAATCTTTACTTCTAGATTTTTTTCTGTGATGAAAGCACGAATTTCTTCAACGAAAGCTAAAGTGGTTTGCTCTTGTTTTTCGTAGAATCCTGGTTGCGCTAGAATACTTAAAGCCGCAATACCCGCAGCCATAGCCACTGGATTTCCTGAAAGAGTACCTGCTTGATAAACCCCACCATCAGGAGAAATATGCCCCATAATTTCAGATGAAGCACCATATGCACCTACCGGCATACCACCGCCGATGATTTTTCCATACGTCAAGATATCAGGTTGAATATCATAATATTTAGCAGCACCTTCGAATCCTAAACGGAAACCAGTGATTACTTCATCAAAAATCAACAATGAACCATTAGCTGTGGTAATATCACGTAAGAATTGAATGTATTCTTTATCTTGAATTAATAAACCGTTATTTGCAGGAACTCCCTCGATGATGACTGCCGCAATTTGATCTTTGAAATCAACAAAAACTTGTTCTAAAGCCGCCTTGTCATTTAAACCAATGACGATAGTTTCATCTGCAAAAGCTTTAGGGACACCAGCTGAAGAAGTCTCACCAAATGTTACTAATCCTGAACCAGCTTTTACTAATAAAGAATCCGAGTGGCCGTGGTAACAACCTTCGAATTTGACGATTTTATCACGCTTAGTATAACCTCTAGCCAAACGAATAGCCGACATCACCGCTTCTGTACCTGAACTTACAAAACGGATTTTCTCCACATATTTATTGTTTGAAATAATCAATTCTGCTAATTCGTTTTCCAAAGCAGTAGGCGCACCGAAACTCAATCCCTTGCCCAATTGCGCTTGCACAGCTTCACGGATTTCAGGATTGTTGTGACCTAAAATAAGTGGCCCCCAAGAACAACAAAAATCTATAAACTCATTTCCATCCGCATCCCAAAGATGTGCTTTATCACCTCTTTCGATAAATAATGGTGTACCATAAACCGATTTGAATGCGCGAACAGGAGAATTTACACCTCCTGGAAAATATTTTTTTGCTTTTTCGAAAAGTTCAGCTGACTTTTCTCTAGATATATCTTGTGCTTTCATGTGCTAATTCAATAGTCTTGCGAAGTTAGAGATTTAAACGTAAATTATATTCATTCTCAGGTCAGGATTTTAATAAAGCATTTTGTCTTTGCAAACGGAGTGAGTAATCTATTAGTTTGGATTTCTCCTTTCGTCGAAATGACATTAAGCAGTTAAATAAACACAGGCTCAACAATTTCTTGAGCCTGTGTTATAAATCGTCATTTAGAATGCAATGAGGAATCTGATGAGATATCTCCTAAAGTCGATATGACGACAAAGCGTAATATTTTATTTCAACCAACCTTTTTCCAAGACTTCTTTCGCGTGGTAGGTTAGGATAGAAGTAGCACCTGCACGTTTGAAACTTAGTAATGTTTCCATAATAGCTGCTTCTGATAACCAACCATTGGCGATAGCAGCTTTTAACATAGCGTATTCTCCCGAAACATTGTACGCGGCGATTGGCAAATCAAAGTTATCGTGCAATAATTTGATTACATCCAAATAAGGAAGACCTGGTTTTACCATTAAGAAGTCTGCACCTTCTTCCATATCCAATTGCGCTTCAATTAAAGCCTCTCTGCTATTTGCAGGATTCATTTGATAGGTCTTTTTATCTCCTTTTTTAGGTGCAGAACCTAAGGCATCACGGAAAGGTCCGTAGTATGCAGAAGCATATTTAGCCGTATAAGACATCAAGGATACATTCGTAAAGCCGTTTTCGTCCAAAACTTGACGTAAATAGCCAATACGACCGTCCATCATATCCGAAGGAGCAATGATATCAGCACCATTTTGCGCATGTGCTAATGCCATTTTACCCAATACGACTAAGGTTTCATCATTTAGGATTTCACCATTTTCAACGATTCCATCGTGACCATCCGAACTGTATGGGTCCATTGCTACGTCTGTAATAACACAGGCTTCTGGGAAATTTTTCTTTACGGCATCGATAGCGCGTAAATACAAAGTTTCTTCACGGTAACTTTCTGTCGCGAATTTATCTTTCAACGATTCTTCCACAGCAGGGAACAAATCGAATGCTTTCAATCCTAAATTCATACAGCTTTCTACTTCGCGTAGCAAGTTGTCAATAGAATAGCGAAAGATGCCCGGCATTGATTTTACTTCCTCTTTTTGGTTTTCACCATCGATGATAAATAATGGGAATATTAAGTTAGAAGGCGACAAGTGCGTCTCTTGAATCATGTCACGAATGACTGCTGATTTTCTGTTTCTTCTAGGACGTTGTAACATGGTATTTGTTTTATATAAAAGCCACTTCGTAAGAAATGGCTTAATGTTTTTTATTTATAATCTAATCCAAAAATAGCTTCTGCTAAGCCCATTTCGTCAGGAGAGAATGGAAGAGTATATTTTAGTCCCATTTCTTCGATCGCTTTAGCTGTTGAAGTTCCGATACAGATAATTTGTTGATCAGGTTCAGCAAGATTTTCAGCAAAATAAGCCTGTACGTTGCTTGGGCTAGTAAAGATCAAAACTTCAGCATTTGATTTATCCACATTTTCTTCCAATACCGTTTCATAAATAGGCATGTCGATAACTTGTGTTTCTGGAGTCAATGCTTTTTGGATGCTCATTAAAGAGTCCTTAGCACGTGGTATAAATACAGTTTGTCCATCCACCACTTTTGCAAATTCTTTCGCGATTTCTTCTGTGCTGATACCTAAATCATCACCCGAAAAATCTGCTACGCGACCAAATTTACGTAAAGTTGATTCTGAACCTCTACCTAAAACCCCGATTTTAGTTTTCTTCAAAATCAAAGGTTCCAATTTGAAGAAATGTTCAATCGCATTTTTGCTATTGAAGAAAATCCAATCTGCTCTTTTTAGGATAAAAGAATCCAATTTATTGATAGTAGGGTAGATTTTAATCAAAGAGCGGCCATCTATAGCGATGTTATGTTTTGCTAACCATTTTCCTAAGTATGAATTATCATCCAAATCTCTTGAGATGAAAACCGAAGAAGGGAGTTTACGGTCTTTCTTATATTTTTCAAATATTTTTTCTGCCATGCTCTCAGTCGTATCCGATTGGATATAAAATCTATCTGGAAAATCTTCGTTATCTTCTGCAATAGAAGTCCAAGCTTCGTATTTTCCATTGCGCTCTCGGCAATAAGAACCTAGTGGTGCATGACAGCCTGCATCAAACATATTTAAAACTTTACGTTCTACAGCGATAGTTTTTGCAACAGATTCACAGTTTATTTGTTGTAACACATCAAATAATTCTGTGTCTGTTTCACGGATCTGAATCGCCAATACACCTTGGGCAGGAGCAGGAATGATTTCTACAGGAGCTATTTCTTGAAGATGAAAATCTGATAAATCCATCTCAATACGCGTAACACCAGCTTTTGCTAATACGATGGCGTCGTATTGCTCATCACGTAATTTTTGAATACGTGTTTGCAAATTACCGCGGAGATCAGAAAATTCTAAATCAGGACGTACAGAAAGCAATTGCGCTTTACGTCTGTTTGAAGATGTACCTACGCTAGCATTGTGCTTCAAAGAGAATGGTTTAGTTACATCTACACAATCTTTGTGAATGATGATTACTTCCGAAGGATCTTCGCGTTCTGAAACTGCAGCAATGATAAGTCCTGGAGGGTTTACCGTCGGTAAGTCTTTGTGGGAATGAACAGCAAGGTCAATCTTTGCAGACAATAATTCTTCTTCCAATTCTTTGGTAAAGAAACCTTTGCCTTCCAATTTATCCAAACGCAGGTGCTGGATAATGTCGCCTTGAGTTTTGATAATTTTTAAATCAGCTTCTACGCCGATTTTTGCTAATCTATCTTTTACGAAGTTGGCTTGCCAAAGTGCAAGTTGGCTACCTCTAGTTCCGATAATTAATTTTCTGTTCACTGAGACTAATTTACGTTATGTAATTAACGATGCAAATTTAGCCAAATTGAACCACTTTCCGACTGTTTTAGTGTCAGAATAAAGTATCTTTTGTCTAGGAAAGAAGAAGGAGATTAATTCTTTTCGAATTCCGTGTTTTTTACAAGAATTTCTTTAGCCATCACCATAGGAACTTTAATGTATTTTTTTTCCATATAGTTGATAACTTTCTCTAATACCTCACGGGCTTGTGGGTCAAGATTGTTAAGGTCTTGCGCAAAAACTTCATTCATTGCTATCTCACGAATTTCTTTAATCTTATCCGGAACCTGACGCATAGCTACTTCTACACGACGTTGTTTGATGATGGGAAGAAACTCTTTGATATTTGCATCAATGATGGTTTCAGCACTTTCTAATTCGTTGTATCTTTCTTGGATGTTTTTCTCTGCGATAGCTTGCAAACCACTTACTTCAATGTAGTGAATAGGATTGTTTGCTAATACTTCAGCGTCGATATCATTCGGGATTGCTAAGTCTACGATCACTTTTTTATCTGTCTCGCCATTCAACAAGCTTTGGTATAATTCATTATCAATGATAGAACCAGCAGCACCAGTACATGTAATCATCACGTCGAAACCTTGTTTGTAATTTGCTAACTCAGTCAAAGGATAAGCTTCACAGTTTAATTCTTCGGCTAATTTTTTAGCATTTTCAAGGGTACGATTGAAAATTACGAAATTTGAGTGTTTATGCTTTTCTAGGTATTTAGCAAAGTTTTGATTCGTTTCGCCCGAACCGATAACTAAAATTCTAGGGTTTTCTGCTAATTTGATTTCTTTTAGTTTGCGGTAAGCTAAAGAAACTACAGAGATAGGATTGCGAGAAATGTTAGTGTATGTGTAAACTTCTTTTGCTGTCTTAACTAGTCTATCCATCATCAGACGAAGGAAGTCGCCAGTAAATCCAGCTTCACGACATTTTTCGTAAGCACGACGCACTTGCGCTAAAATTTCTTTTTCTCCGACAACTAGACTCTCCAGAGAGCAAGACATACGGAACAAATGATTAAGCGCGTCCATTCCTGCATAGCGAGTTACTTGACCTAAATAACATTGAAGTCTTTCGGCAGGTACACAAAAATTCATTTTTTGCATGAAGTCAGCGATAAATTCGTCTGTCAATTCGTGCGCACCATAAAATACAAACTCCACACGGTTACACGTCGCGATGTAGAATATTTCAGGAATATCTAATGCATTTTTAAGATTGATCAATCTGGCATCCAACTCTTCGTTACAGATAACCAAATTCCCCAAATCTTTAAGGTCAACGTGTTTGTGGGTGAATGCTATTACTTTTAAATTCTTCAACGCTTTAACTTTCTAGCTCAAATAACTGATGCAAATGTATGCTAAAACCTTGGTTATTCTGTCAAAAATCTGTCAAACCGTTTAATTTAGAAAGACTCTAAATAATGAGTTTTGAATTTTTAAACTGTTGATAATTAAATATTTACAAATATATTTTTTTGAATAATGATCTATATCATATAATCAAAATCTATTTTGTAATTACAATCATAATTTGGGGTTGAGATTGGTGCATAATTTTCCAGCGGAAAACAATGTTCAAATATAAGGATTAATTATTTGGGCAAGTAAATTTTGAAATTTACCTTTACTATTATGTATATATTAAGAAAACCAATCGCACTACTAGGTGTTGCTGCTGCAGCTTTATCGACTATTTTTTGTCCATTTTTGAAAGTTCCAATCAAAGGAAATTGGAATCTGTATGAGACAGATACAAGTCTATTTTTAATTACCTTAGGTATTCTAGGCTTAGCTGTTTTATTTTTCGTGTCGCGAAAAATTGCTGCTTTTCGTTTTGTTTCTATAGCCTTCTTTATTTGGACTATTTTGGGACTAGTAGCTGTTTATTTTAAGATCAACAATTATTTCGGAATGAAATTAGTAGATGGTCTTTTGGCTAAGACCTTGCATATCAAATGGGGATGGGCAGTATTGATTCTAAGTGCTGTGATTATGGTTTTGAGTGTTGGCAAAGTAAAAGAAGTAAAATAGTATGAGACACAAACAGATAAATAATACACCTATAAATCAGATTATGCTGATTTTGATTATTCTTCTTATATGTATTTTGATATTTAAGAACTTGCTGTATTATTTACCTGGCTTTTTAGGTGCTGTTACTTTGTATATTTTGTTTCGAAATTCCTATTTCAAATTGACTGAAAAACGTCGTTGGAATAAATCTTTAGCGAGCATTCTCTATATCCTAATTTCTATTGTATTTATTGTTCTACCGATTTGGGCTATAGTGGATTACCTAGTTCCACAGGTCAGTAATATATTAAGCAATCCAGCTGATATCATAGCGAAATTTAATCAAGTAAAAGTATTTATGGAGGATAAGCCTATCTTGAAAGATATCGATATGTCGGATCAGTCCTTAATGAATTTTTTGCAACGATTGACAAAATATATTCCAAGTATTCTTAATTCGGTAATGGAAGTAGGGGTTAATATTTTGGTAGCGCTATTTGTCCTGTATTTTATGCAAGTTCACGGCCGCCAAATGGAAAATTATATAAGACGAGCTATACCGTTTTCTGATACGAGTAAGAATGAAATTTGGGCAGAAGTAGATCTAATGGTTCGATCGAATGCGATAGGTATTCCAATTTTGGGGTTGTGCCAAGGCTTGGTAGCGATGTTTGGGTATTGGATTTTTGGTGTGGAGAATTATATCCTATTGGGAACTTTAACAGGAGTCTCTTCTATAATTCCAGTGTTGGGAACTATGACTATTTATATTCCAGTATGTATAACTGTATTTGCTACGGGGACAGTTGGAAGTGGTATTGGACTTACGTTGTATTGTTTTTTATTGGTTGGAGGGATTGATAATATTCTACGTTTTACGATACTTAAGACTTTAGGTAATGTTCCGC
This sequence comes from Sphingobacterium sp. SGL-16, assembly GCF_011043515.1. NCBI lineage: Bacteria > Pseudomonadati > Bacteroidota > Sphingobacteriia > Sphingobacteriales > Sphingobacteriaceae > Sphingobacterium > Sphingobacterium sp. SGL-16. Next base: position 100,244 of record NZ_JAAKGQ010000006.1, read on the forward strand.
CTTTAATTACTGTTTTCGGTGTATTATTAGGGTTAAATATGTTTGGTATGCTTGGATTGATTTTTGGTCCATTAATCCTATCCTCTGTAGGTGTTTTAATAAAAGTTTATTCCAATGAATTCGGAAAAGGTAATGCAATCGATTTACTAGAATCAGAAACAAATAAGTAAGCACTTACTTTTTTTTAAATTTTTCTTTTGTAATCCGTTTTAACTCATTATGTTTGTAACCACAAAGGGAGATGAAAGAATGAAACTTTGTGAGTATTTACTCACGAGTGAATAACCAAAAAAACACAATTCATGATAGACCGCAATGTCTTAAAACTTCACCAAGAAATTTTCTATCCAATTATAAAACTATTTTAGACTAATTATAGACTTGTCCAAACCCGCGACAAGTCTTTTTTTTTGTCGTGCAATTAAAAGCTACAAATCCGTATATTTGTATTGACATTTGTCAAAATAAACCATGAGGACATTCATATGGGAACGGAGAGTAAGAGACAACAACGATTTGCAGGTGTTATTCAGCAAGATTTAGCAGAGCTATTTCAGCGTGAAGGTGGAGCTTGGGCACCAGGAGCTTTTATCACGGTAACAAAAGTTCGTGTGACTCCAGATTTAGCTATAGCGCGTGTATTTTTAAGCTTTTTGAATACAAAAACTGCAAAGGATGATATAGCATCCATCAAAACGAAAACGAATGAAATTCGATATAAATTAGGCGCTCGTATTAAGAATCAAGCGAGAATAGTTCCGCAATTGGAATTCTTCTTAGATGATACTAACGAATATGTAGAGCATATGGATAAGATATTCGAAGAGATAAGTAAAGAAACTAGACAGCCAGATTAATCAATCTGGCTTTTTTGGCTTATGATATTTCGACTAGACGAGCAACAAATAATATTTCCTGATCCCTCTTTGGCCGAAGAAGATGGCTTACTTGCTGTAGGCGGTGATTTAAGCTTAGACCGTTTGCGGAATGCTTATGCAAATGGAATTTTTCCATGGTATTCAGAAGAAACGCTCATATTGTGGTATGCTCCACACGAAAGATTTGTATTATATCCTCAAGAGATTAAAGTAAGTAAATCTATGTCTAAGATAATGGACAAAGGCAGTTTTGAAATTACTTTTGATATCGCTTTTGAACATGTTATTCATAATTGTGCTTCTGCGGATAGAAAAGACCAAGATGGGACATGGATCGTCGATGAGATGCAAAAAGCTTATATTAATCTACATCAAAAAGGTTTTGCACATAGCATAGAAGTTTGGCAAGATGGAAAATTGGTGGGGGGATTATATGGCGTATTAATTGGGAAAGTATTTTGTGGGGAAAGTATGTTTTCAAAAGTTTCTAATGCATCTAAGGCGGCACTGATTTATTTGTGCAAGAATTTTGATTTGGATCTTGTCGATTGTCAAATTCATTCGGATCATTTAGAATCTATGGGGGCTAAGCTAATTGATTCCAAAATATTTTATAATTTGCTTCAAAACCAACAATATAATACCCATGGATTACAAAATCTACTTCGATATTCCGACTGATATTACTTATCTTAATACACCAGGAAATGGATTAATGCCGCGTACTCATTATAGCTGGCGAGCAAATAGGGAAAAGGATTTCTTTGATGTACGAGGTAATTTACGTGATCAGCAAGGTGCATTTATTGCGGAAGCGAAAGCTGAATTTGCAACTCTTTTCAATTGTCCATTAGCTAATTTATTTGCATTACCTAACTTTTCCTTTGGATTGCATACTTTGGTGAATGGCTTACCAGAGGGCTTGCGATATGCTATTTTGGATGAAGATTATCCATCATTGAATTATCCCATTATCAGCAGAGGATTGGATTATGTAAAAGTAAAGGTGGACGAAAATCTCGAAGAAAATATAGAACATACAATTCGTGAGAAAGCAGTAGATGTATTGCTGTTGAGTATTGTGCAATATATAAATGGGGTGAAAATTGATTTGAGTTTCGTCCAAAAATTGAAGAAAGAAAATCCTAATTTGCTAGTTATTGCAGATGCTACTCAATATCTCGGAACAGAACCTTTTGATTTTTTGAATTCTGGGTTTGATGCTGTAGGAGGTTCGGGATATAAATGGTTGATGGCTGGGTTTGGCAATGGTTATATGATGATTTCGGAGAATTTGAAATCGAAAATCTATGCTGAATCCCAACAAGGCGAGCGGCCTAAGGAGGGGATGTGGTCTTCGAAAAGTATTTTGGATACATTTTTTGAGCCTGGACATCAAGATACTTTGAGTCATGGTACCTTAGGACAATCAGTTCGTTTGTTGAAAAATCTGGGGTTGGAAAATATTCAAAAATATTTGCACGAGCTTAGTACTTACGCTTACGAAAAATTAGAAGAAAGAAGTTTACTTTTGCCCGAAATAAAAAGCAGAAAGGTCAAATCTTCGTTATTTAATGTGCAGATCAATCCGAAATATTATGATTTGTTGATGGCAGAAGGAATTAAATGTTTTCCTCGCGGAACTGGAATTCGAATAGGATTACATTTGTACAATACGAAAGAGGATGTAGATAAGTTGATAGCAGTGATTGATAAAATAGAGAAATAAGATGAATTTGAAAATAGGAGATTTAGTACGTTTTATAGATGAACCCATAGAAGGGCATATCACATCTATGCAAGCGAATGATATAATCGGTGTAACCGATGATACTGGTTTTGAAATTCCTGTATTGCGTACGAAAGTGACATTGGTGCATGGAAATATGCGCACCATCGAAGATGAATTAGATGATTTGCCAGCTCAAGCAAATTTACCTTTTGTGGATAAAGGAATCTTTATTGGGGTTGCTGGCGAACAAAAGGATGGATTGGCGAAGTTTTATATTATTAATGAAACTTCATATGAATTATTAGTTTCGGTGTCTGAAATTTCTGGTTCTAAAACTACTGGCATTTTTGCTAATTCTGTCCCGAAACATGATTTCGCACAAATTTATACCGCGAATTTTTCGGCAGTAGGTAAGTGGCCCAACTTTCATTTACAGATTATTCGTCATACACGTTTAGCGCAAACACAAACACAGCCGATTAGCAAAGAGTTTCGTGTGAAACCTTTGGATTTGATTAACTCCAAAGAGCGTGTAGAGATGCTGAATGATAAAGTATGGTTATATGAGATTGACAAAATAGAAGAAGATATTGGTTTGGATAAATTGAAATCTCATTTTATTTCACATCGACCAAAGGGAAGATAAACACAAGAGGCCGTCTCAAAATAATTATGTGCTCCTGCGCGATGTATGTTGCTTACGGGCAAGCATGGAGGACATTCGTACATTCGTGGTAATTATGAGATGGGCGGTTTTACCGATGAAACTGAAGGCGGACAAATGCCCTTGCCAGAAGGCATTTATTCTATTCCAAAAATGTTGAAATCTGCAGGATACAAAACAGGAATAATTGGTAAATGGGGCTTGGGTATGCATTTTACTTCTGGTAATCCAAATCTGCAAGGCTTCGATTATGCTTATGGTTATTTAGATCAAAAGCAGGCACATAATTATTTCCCGACCCATCTTTGGGAAAATGGAAAATGGCATACGTTAAACAATACATCTTTTGCTGTACATAGAAAGTTAGATTCTACAACAGTAACAGTTGCAGATTTCGAAAAATTCAAAGGTAATGAATATGCAGGAACGAAATTCACCGATAAAGCGTTAAAATTTCTAGAGGAAAATCAAGCTGATCCTTTTTTTCTCTATTTACCATATACCATTCCTCATGTAGGGTTGCAGGTTCCAGATAAATACATCCAACAGTATATTGGGAAATTTCCAGGAGAAAAGCCATATTATGGACAGTCAGGCTATAATACATCTCAATATCCATTGTCTACTTACGCAGGGATGATTAGTTTTCTTGATGAACAGGTTGGCATCCTCATGCAAAAAGTGAAAGAGCTTGGATTGGACGAGAATACAATTATTCTATTCTCCAGTGATAATGGAGCAACATTCAATGGTGGTGTGCAAGCCAAATATTTCAATAGTGCAGCTGATTTGCGAGGCTTGAAGATGGATGTGTTTGAAGGAGGAATTCGAGTACCTTTTATTGTAAGATGGCCCAAAATGATTAAGTCAGGATCTACCAGTGATTTTATTTCCGTTCAGTTTGATATGATGGAAACATTTACTGACATATTAGGAATTGAAACCCAAAAGAATGATGGTATATCGATTTTGCCCACTTTATTGAATCAACTACAAAATCAAAAGCAGCGGGAATATATATACTTTGAATATCCAGAAAAGGGAGGTCAAGTCGCTATTCGGATGGGGGATTGGAAAGGAGTACGTGTAAATGTCCGAAAGGATAAAAATAGTCCCTGGATGTTATTCAATTTAAAAGATGATAGAGGAGAAACAAGGGATTTAGCAAAATTATATCCTGAAATAATTGAAAAGTTTAATGCTATACAACTCAAAGAACATCAGAATTCACATATAACAGAATGGGAATTTTTAAACAATAAAAGCTCAACAATTAAGTAGTATTAATTTGAGCGATTTAGTAGTGTGTGTGGAAGATAGCTGAGAAGCTATCTTCCT
>NZ_JAAKGQ010000060.1:0-20410 GCF_011043515.1 Sphingobacterium sp. SGL-16
TTGCTAATTTGAATGGGCACAATGGGATTATAAGTTTGTGAAACCTTATTTAGAAAATCTATTCTCTATTTAACATTGCGAACGTTCAACTTTTATCCCTTTATTTTGTAGTAACATGCTACTTAATACATATGATGGCTAAATAATTTATAAAAAATAATTCACTAATTATTTGATAGTTATAAATTTCTTTGTACTTTTGCAGTCCCTTATTGGGGAAAGTATGTCTTGAGCGAAGCCCTACTGCTTCGATGGACTTTAATTAATTTAATTTATAACATGTCAGGAATTATTGGTAAAAAAGTAGGAATGACCAGCCTGTTCAATGCTGAAGGGAAAAACATCCCTTGTACAGTAATCGAGGCTGGGCCGTGCGTGGTAACGCAGATACGTACGGTAGAGAAGGACGGTTATTCAGCTGTTCAACTTGGCTATGATGATGCTAAGGAAAAGAACACAACTGCTCCTCTTAAAGGACACTTCGCGAAAGCGGGCGTGACTCCTAAGCGTAAACTAGTTGAATTCAAAACTTTCGAGGATGAGAAATCACTAGGTGACATCGTTGATGTAACTTTATTCGAAGAAGGTGAGTACGTAGACGTAGTTGGTACTTCAAAAGGTAAAGGTTTTCAAGGTGTTATGAAGCGTCACGGATTTGGTGGTGTAGGTGGTGCGACTCACGGTCAGCACAACAGACTACGTGCTCCAGGTTCATTAGGTGCTTCTTCTTGGCCTTCACGTGTATTCAAAGGAATGCGCATGGCGGGTCGTACAGGTGGTGAGCGTGTAAAGGTTCAAAACTTACAAGTATTGAAAGTTTATGCTGAGCAAAACCTAATCGTAGTTAGTGGCTCTATCCCAGGAGCTAAAGGTTCTTACGTAATCTTAGACAAATAGTAGAGATGGAAGTTAATGTATTAAATTTATCAGGTAAAGAAACAGGTGCCAAGGTGCAACTTCCTGAAACAGTTTTCGGTGTAACACCTAACGACCATGCGATCTATTTAGATGTGAAACAATACTTAGCGAATCAACGCCAAGGTACTCACAAGTCTAAACAACGTAATGAAATCGCGGGTTCTACTCGTAAACTACACAAACAAAAAGGTACTGGTGGTGCTCGTGCGGGTTCTATCAAATCTCCATTGTTTAACGGTGGTGGTCGTGTATTCGGTCCTCAACCTCGTGATTACTCGTTCAAATTGAACAAAAAATTGAAACAAGTAGCACGTAAATCAGCGTTATCTTACAAAGCACAAGAAAACAATGTTGTAGTTTTAGATTCAGTATCATTCGATACAATCAAAACTAAAAACTATGTAGCTTTAGTTAACGCATTAAATGTAGCTGACGAAAAAACTTTATTAGTATTGCCAGCTTACGATAACAATGTTTATTTATCAAGCAGAAACTTGAAAAAAGCAAAAGTTGTAGTAGTGTCAGAATTAAATACATATGATGTATTGAACGCTACTAAATTATTGTTAACTACAGATTCTGTTAAAACTTTGGAGGAAGCATTCGCTAAGTAATATGGAGATTATTAAAAAACCTATTTTAACTGAGAAAGCTTCATTATTAACGGAGAAATTGAACCGTTATGCTTTCAAAGTAGATCATAGAGCTAACAAAATTCAGATTAAATCTGCTATCGAAGAAATGTTTGGTGTAACTGTAGTTGCAGTAAATACTTCAGTAGTAGCTGGTAAAGCAAAAAGCCGTTACACTAAAGCAGGATTCGTTTCTGGAAGAGCTCCTAAGTATAAAAAAGCCATCATCACAATTCAAGATGGTGAAACTATTGACTTTTACAGTGTTATATAAATAAAAAATGGCAGTTAAAAGATTCAGACCGGTTACCCCTGGTACTCGTTTCAGAGTAGGCGCAGACTATTCTGATGTTACTACAAACGTTCCTGAAAAGTCGTTGGTAGTAGGAGCAAACAAAAGATCAGGTGGTCGTAACAAGACTGGTAAAATGACTATGCGTTATATCGGTGGCGGACACAAGAAAGTTTACCGTATTATAGATTTCAAACGCGATAAAAAAGAAATCCCAGCAACAGTAGCTACTATCGAGTACGATCCAAACCGTACAGCACGTATTGCATTATTGCACTACGCGGATGGTGAAAAACGCTACATCATCGCTCCTACAGGATTACAAGTTGGTATGACTGTAATTGCAGGTGAAAAAGTTGCTCCAGAAGTAGGTAATACATTACCATTAGCAAACATTCCATTGGGTTCTATCATCCATAACATCGAATTGAATCCTGGTCAAGGTGGTTCAATCGCTCGTTCGGCTGGTACTTATGCTCAATTGTCTGCTCGTGACGGTAAATATGCTATTATCAAATTGCCATCAGGCGAAGTTCGCATGATCTTATTGACATGTGTTGCGACTATCGGTTCAGTATCAAATGCTGAAAAAGCTAATCAAGTATTAGGTAAAGCTGGTCGTAAACGTCACTTAGGTCGTCGTCCTCGCGTTCGTGGTGTTGCGATGAACCCAGTTGATCACCCTATGGGTGGTGGTGAAGGCCGTACATCAGGAGGTCACCCACGTTCTCGTACAGGTGTGTTAGCTAAAGGTTTCAAAACACGCTACAAAAAGAAAACATCGAATCGTTACATCATTGAAAGAAGGAAAAAATAATGGCTCGTTCAATTAAAAAAGGTCCTTACATCGATCACAACTTAGAAAGAAAAGTTCTTTCTCAGAATGAAACAAACAAAAAATCAGTAATCAAAACTTGGTCTCGTAGATCAATGATTTCACCTGATTTTGTTGGCCATACCTTCGCAGTGCACAACGGGAATAAATTTATTCCAGTTTATGTAACAGAAAATATGGTTGGTCACAAGCTTGGTGAATTTGCGCCTACGCGTACATTCAAAGGCCACGCAGAAAAGAAAAAATAATAGGTAATGGAAGCAACAAAAAAAGTTAAGAAGTCTGTACTTATCAGACAACGCAAAGAGCAGGCAAAAGCTCAAACAGGAGGAGCTTCTACTGCCAAATTATTGAATTGCCCTACTTCTCCACGCAAAATGCGTTTAGTAGTGGATCTTATCCGTGGCGAGAAAGTAGAGAACGCTCTTTACATTCTAAAACATTCAAGCAAAGAGGCAGCAGCTCGCGTAGAGAAATTGTTATTATCTGCAATCAAAAACTGGGAATCTAGCAACGAAGGTGCATCTGTCGCAGACAGCGCATTATTCGTAAAAGAAGTTTCAGTAGGTGGTGGTCGTCAATTGAAAAGATTACGTCCAGCTCCTCAAGGTCGTGGATATAGAGTACGCAAACGCTCAAACCACGTAACATTGGTAGTAGATAGTTTAAATAACGTTAACAACTAATTTATTATAGAATGGGACAAAAAGCAAATCCAATAGGTAGCAGATTAGGAATCATCAAAGGATGGGATTCTAACTGGTTCGGCGGAAAGAACTATTCCGATAAATTAGTTGAAGACCAAAAAATCAGAAAATATCTTTCTGTACGTATCGCTAAAGGTGGCGTAGCTAAAGTTGTTATTGAAAGAACTTTGAAACGCATCACTGTAACTATTCACACGGCTCGTCCAGGAATCGTTATCGGTAAAGGTGGTCAAGAAGTTGACAAGATCAAAGAAGAGTTGAAAAAATTGACTAAAAAAGATGTTCAAATCAACATCTTCGAGATCAAACGTCCAGAACTAGATGCTAAATTAGTAGCTGAAGGTGTAGCTAAGCAATTAGAAGCTCGTATTTCATTCCGTCGTGCAATGAAAACTTCTATCGCTTCTACAATGCGTATGGGCGCAGAAGGTATCAAAATCATGTGTTCAGGTCGTTTAGGTGGTGCTGAGATGGCTCGTACTGAGCAATACAAAGAAGGAAGAACTCCTCTACACACATTACGTGCTGATATCGACTACGCTTTAGCAGAAGCTTTAACTACTTACGGTAAAATTGGTATCAAAGTATGGATCTGTAAAGGTGAAGTTTACGGTAAACGTGACTTATCTCCTAACATTGGTCAAACTTCTAACACGAAAACTCGTGGCGGAAACGAAGGCGGTGAGCGTCGTGATAACCGTGGTGGTAATAACCGTGGTGGTCGTCGTGACAACAACCGTGGTGGAAACCGTGGCGGACAAAACCGTGGTGCTAAAAAAGATTAATTAATAACAAGATTTAAAATTGTCCCGTCATAGGGCGGGATTAAAAAAATACGAACATGTTACAGCCAAAAAGAACGAAGTTCAGAAAGATGCAAAAAGGCCGTATGAAAGGTAATGCTTCTCGTGGAGCAGAATTAGCTTTCGGTTCTTTCGGTATCAAATCAATGGAAGAAGCATGGATCACTAGCCGTCAAATCGAGGCAGCTCGTATCGCGGTAACACGTTATATGAAACGTGAAGGTCAAGTATGGATCCGTATCTTCCCTGACAAACCGGTTACTAAAAAGCCTGCAGAGGTACGTATGGGTAAAGGTAAAGGTGCTCCTGAATATTGGGTAGCAGTTGTAAGACCAGGCCGTATGTTATTCGAAGCAGAAGGTGTATCTTTAGAAATTGCTAAAGAAGCTTTACGCCTTGCAGCTCAAAAATTACCGGTACAAACTAAGTTTGTAATACGTAGAGACTACGTTGAAGCATAAAAATCGTTGGTAATGTCAATAGTTTAGCCTCTCGACCGTTACTCGGGAGGCATCATATAAACAGAATTGATAACCCAGCATAACACTGAAAACAATGAAAAATTCAGAAATCGTAGAATTAGCAAATGACGCTCTAACAGCTAAATTAGTTGAAGAAAAAGCAGCGTTAAACAAATTGAAATTTGCACATGCTGTTTCTGCTTTAGAAAACCCTAACGTTTTGAAAGCAGCTCGCAAAAATATCGCTCGTATCTCTACTGAGATCTCTAAGCGTAAAAATGCAGCAAAATCTGAAACAGCCTCTGAGGCGTAAAAATCAAAGTCGAAATGGAAAGAAATTTAAGAAAAACAAGAATCGGCTTAGTAGTTAGCAACAAGATGGACAAATCTATCGTAGTAGCTGTTGAACGTAAAGTAAAACACCCTATCTATGGTAAATTCGTTAAGAAAACTACTAAATTCAAAGCTCATGACGAAACTAATACCTGCGGTATCGGCGATACGGTATTAATCATGGAAACTCGTCCGCTGAGTAAAACAAAGAACTGGAGATTAGTTGAAATATTAGAAAGAGCTAAATAACATGGTACAACAAGAATCAAGACTAAATGTAGCTGACAACAGCGGTGCTAAAGAAGTTTTAGTTATCCGTGTGTTGGGCGGTACGCGCAAGCGTTATGCATCAATCGGTGATAAGATTGTTGTATCTGTAAAGAGCGCTATGCCTTCAGGAAACGTAAAAAAAGGATCAGTTTCTAAAGCAGTAGTAGTACGTACGAAAAAAGAAATCCGTCGTAAAGATGGTTCTTACATTCGTTTCGATGACAACGCTGCAGTATTATTAAATAATAATGATGAACCTCGTGGAACACGTATTTTCGGCCCAGTTGCCCGTGAATTACGTGAGAAACAGTTCATGAAGATTGTATCACTAGCACCGGAGGTTTTATAATTATGGCACAGAAAACAAAAACAACTCACAAAATCAAAATTAAAAAAGGTGATTTAGTGAAAGTTATCGCTGGTAACTCTAAAGGTGTTCAAGGAAAAGTATTGCAAGTTTTAGTGGATGCAAACAGAGCTATCGTAGAAGGCGCTAACATCGTAAAAAAACACACTAAACCTAGCGCAGCTAATCCTCAAGGTGGTATTATCGAGAAAGAAGCTGCTATCAACATCTCAAACTTAGCTTTGATTGATCCTAAAACAGGAGCTCCTACTCGTATAGGTCGCAAAGTTAATGCAGATGGCAAAATTGTTCGTTACGCTAAAAAATCAGGGGAGGAAATTAAATAATGACTTACGTACCAAGATTAAAAGCGAAATATGCGGAAGAAATCCGTACAGCGCTTAAAGAAAAATTCCAGTATAAAAGCGTTATGCAAGTTCCGAAACTTGAGAAAATTGTCGTATCACAAGGTATCGGTGCTGCAACAGCAGATAAAAAATTAATCGATAACGCTATCGCTGAATTAACATTGATTACTGGTCAGCAAGCAGTTGCTACTAAATCGAAAAAAGATATCTCTAACTTCAAACTTCGTAAAGGAATGCCAGTTGGTGCTCGTGTAACATTACGCGACAACAACATGTACGAATTCTTAGACCGTTTGATCGCAGTATCTTTGCCTCGTATCCGCGATTTTCGTGGTATCAATGACAAAGGTTTTGACGGAAGAGGTAACTACAACTTAGGTATCACAGAGCAAATCATTTTCCCAGAGATCAACATTGACAAAATCAACAAAATCGCTGGTATGGACATCACTTTCGTGACTTCAGCTGGAAATGATATCGAAGCGTTGGAGTTATTAAAACAATTCGGTTTACCATTCAAAAATCAAAATTCGAACAACAATGGCTAAAGAAGGATTAAAAGCACGCGAAGTTAAACGTCAAAAATTAGTTGCTAAATATGCAGCTAAACGTGCAGCTCTTAAAGAAGCTGGAGACTACGCAGCGTTAGACAAATTACCTAAAAATGCTTCACCAGTTCGTTTACACAACCGTTGTAAATTAACAGGTCGTCCTAAAGGATATATGCGTCAGTTTGGTATCTCTCGTGTAACTTTCCGTGAGATGGCACTTGATGGAAAAATCCCAGGGGTAACAAAAGCTTCTTGGTAATCAAGAAAAAATAATTATTTTTGCCCGGATAAGTCTGAAATAAGGCTTATCAGGGCTTTTGCATTGCAATTTATTTTTTAACCGACAGTAGGTCTGGCACTCCGTGAGAGAAGAAGAAACCATTGTCACAATATTTTTACATAATGAATACAGATCCAATAGCGGATTACCTTACACGAGTAAGGAATGCCATTAAGGCCAACCACAGGGTTGTTGAAATTCCTGCATCGAACCTTAAAAAAGAAATCACAAAAGTTCTTTTTGACAAAGGTTACATTGCTAATTACAAATTCGTAGAAGAAGGACCTCAAGGTTCTATCAAAATCGCGTTGAAGTATAACCCAATTAGCAAAGTACCGGCTATTCGCACTTTGACACGTGTGAGTAAACCTGGTTTAAGAAAGTATGCAAGTGTTGACAACATGCCTCGCGTTTTAAACGGTTTGGGTATCGCTATCTTATCTACATCTAAAGGTGTAATGACAGATAAAGAAGCTCGCTTACAAAACGTAGGTGGTGAGGTTTTATGTTACGTTTATTAATCTAGGAAAAAAAACACGAAGAAATGTCAAGAATTGGAAAAGCACCTATCGCTATTCCTGCGGGAGTATCGGTGACTGTATCAGACAAGAATCTGGTTACAGTAAAAGGTCCTAAAGGTGAATTATCACAACAAGTAGATAGCGACATTACAGTAAAAGAAGAAGATGGTAACATCGTAGTATCTCGCCCTACTGAACAAAAGAAACACAAAGCATTACACGGTTTATACCGTTCACTATTAAACAATATGGTGATTGGTGTAACTGAAGGTTACAAAACTACTCAAGAGTTAGTTGGTGTAGGTTACCGTGCTGCAAACACTGGTAATACATTAGAGTTAACTTTAGGTTTCTCTCACCAGATCGTTTTCGTATTGCCAAAGGAAATTAAAGTTACAACTACTGCTGAAAAAGGTAAAAACCCTACTATTACTTTAGAGTCTGTAGACAAGCAATTGATCGGACAAGTAGCAGCGAAAATCCGCAGCTTCCGTGCTCCAGAGCCTTACAAAGGTAAAGGTATCAAGTTCGCGGGTGAAGTATTAAGAAGAAAAGCAGGTAAATCAGCTAAAAAATAATAACCATGGCAGGAAGTAAAACATCTCGCAGAGAGCGAATCAAACAAGGAATTAGAAAAAACCTTGCTGGCACAACTGAGCGTCCACGTTTATCAGTTTTTAGATCTAATAAAGGTATCTACGCACAAGTTATCGACGATACTACAGGTAAAACTTTAGCTGCAGCTTCAAGCTTATCTAAAGATTTCGTAGCATCAGGAAACAAAGTAGAACAATCTAAAGCTGTAGGTAAATTAGTAGCTGAGAAAGCTGTTGCAGCAGGTATTAGTAAAGTAGTTTTTGACCGTAATGGGTACTTATACCACGGCCGTGTTAAATCATTGGCAGAAGGTGCTCGCGAAGGCGGTTTAGACTTTTAATCAAGAAAGATAATGGCATTAAGCAATATTAAAAGAGTAAAATCAAGCGAAATTGAGTTAAAAGATCGCTTAGTAAGCATCCAACGCGTAGCAAAAGTAACTAAAGGTGGTCGTACTTTCAGTTTCTCAGCTATCGTAGTTGTTGGTGATGAAAACGGTATCGTAGGTTACGGTTTAGGTAAAGCTAAAGAGGTTACTGAAGCTATCACTAAAGGTATCGATGACGCTAAGAAAAACTTAGTGAAAGTTCCAATTATCAATGGAACTGTTCCTCACGCTCAATACGGTAAATTTTCAGGTGGTTCAGTTTTAATTAAACCAGCTGTAGGTGGTACTGGAGTATTAGCAGGTGGTGCGATGCGTGCCGTATTAGAATCTGCTGGTATCAAAGACGTATTAGCTAAATCATTAGGATCATCAAACCCACACAACGTAGTGAAAGCAACTATTGCAGCATTAGCAGATTTGCGTGATGCATATACAGTAGCTCAACACCGCGGTGTCGATTTAAATAAAGTATTTAACGGTTAATTATCATGGCAAAAATCAAAATTACCCAGATAAAGAGCGTTATCGACAGAAGCGAGCGCCAAAAGAAAACTATTGAGGCATTAGGTTTGAAAAGAATCAACCACTCAGTAGAAGTAGAAGCTACTGCGGCTATCATCGGAATGGTACGTAAAGTAAACCATTTAGTTGCTGTAGAAGCTATCTAATAAGCAAAAATATACTACATGGAAGGAGTGCTTCACTCTTTCCATTAGTTGTTTATTAATATTATTTGTTAATCGTTGTCTCCTGTATAGTGAAAGCGAAGGGGCAACACAATCTTAGTTTAAAAAATGAACTTAAGTAATTTAAAACCAGCAGCTGGTTCAACAAAAAGCAGAAAACGTATTGGTCGTGGTCAAGGTTCTGGTCGTGGTGGTACATCTACACGTGGTCACAAAGGTGCTGGCTCACGTTCAGGTCACTCTACTAAAATCGGTTTCGAAGGTGGTCAAATGCCTTTGCAACGTCGTGTACCTAAATTCGGTTTCAAAAATGCTAACCGCGTAGAATACAACGGTGTGAACTTAGACATCTTGCAAGCTCTTGTTGAAAAACACAACTTGACAGTTATCGATTTCGATACGTTGAAAGCACATGGTTTAGTTTCTAAAAATGATCTAGTAAAGGTATTAGGTCGTGGCGAGTTAAAAGCTAAAGTTGAAGTTAAAGCGCATGCATTCTCAGCGTCTGCTCAAAAAGCAATCGAAGCTGCAGGTGGTTCTATCGTAAAACTTTAATACATGAAAAAACTAATCACAACCTTAACCAATATATGGAAGATTGAAGATTTACGTAACCGTATCTTGAATACGTTGCTATTTCTTCTAATTTATCGTATCGGATGTCACGTGGTACTGCCAGGTGTCGATCCTAGTGCGTTAGCAAGTGTAGGCGAAAAAGAAGGCTTACTAGGCATGATCAACATGTTCTCTGGAGGTTCTTTCTCTCGTGCTGCAATATTTGCCCTTGGTGTAATGCCTTACATCTCGGCTTCTATCGTTGTACAATTATTGGGGATTGCAGTTCCTGCTTTTCAAAAAATGCAAAAAGAAGGTGAATCTGGTCGTAAAAAAATGACTCAGATTACACGTTACCTAACAGTAGCGATCACATTGGTACAAGCTATAGCTTATGTGAAGACTCAAATCGATGCTTCAGCAAAAACTATCGCAGACCCAATGTTCACTATTCTAGCTGCTATTGTTTTATCTGCAGGTACTTTGTTTGTGATGTGGTTGGGTGAGAAAATCACCGATAAAGGTATTGGTAATGGTATATCTTTGATTATCATGGCCGGTATCATCGCACAATTACCAGGCGGTATTATTGCCGAATGGGGTTCTCGTATGAGTCCTAGTGGTGGTGGTATTATTCCATTTATCGTAGAGTTTATTGCTTTATTCTTTGTTGTGATCTTTACTATATTGATCGTACAAGGGGTTCGCAAGATACCAGTACAATATGCTAAGAAAATTGTTGGTAATAAACAAGTAGGTGGTGTACGTCAGTACATTCCTTTGAAAGTAAACGCAGCAGGTGTAATGCCTATTATTTTTGCGCAAGCGATCATGTTTTTACCAATGTCGTTGGCACAATTTTTCCCAAGTCTTCAATCTGACTTCTTGACTTCATTGACGGATTTCACTTCACCAGCTTATAATATTACGTTTGCAATATTGATTATTGCATTCACGTTCTTCTATACAGCTATCATGGTGAATCCACAACAAATGTCAGAGGACATGAAGAAGAATGGTGGTTTTGTACCAGGCATCAAACCAGGATATGATACAAACTTATTCATTGATAATGTAATATCACGTATCACATTCCCAGGTGCAATCTTTATAGCTATTATAGCCATACTACCAGCGATGGCAAGTGCAGCGGGAGTTAACAATAACTTTGCTCACTTCTACGGAGGTACTTCGCTATTGATTTTGGTAGGGGTAGTGTTAGATACACTTCAACAAATCGAATCTCATTTGTTAATGCGTCACTATGATGGATTGATGAAGACTGGCCGTGTTAAAGGTCGTTCGGCTGTTGGAGTAGAAGGGTATGATCAATCAGCTATTTAATTCTTTAGATGTCTAAAGTAATTTATAAAACAGAAGAACAAATCGAGCAAATTCGAGAGTCAGCAAATGTACTCTCGAATTTACTTGCTGAAATTGCCAAGGTTATCAAACCTGGTATTACAACCATTTCATTGGACAAGTTAGCTTATGACTTTATTCAGGATCATGGAGGTACACCAGCGTTTTTGAATTACCATGGTTTTCCTTATTCCCTATGTATTTCTGTAAATGATCAAATCGTACATGGTTTCCCTAGTGACTATGTCATCAAAGATGGTGATTTAGTTTCTGTAGATGGTGGGGTAAATCTTAATGGTTTTATTTCAGATTCAGCATATACATTCGGTGTAGGTGAAATATCAGAGGAAGCTCAATTACTATTAGACGTAACAAAAGCTTCTTTACAAAAAGGAGTAGAACAGGCTGTTGCTGGCAAACGTGTGGGGGATATTTCTTCAGCCATTCAAGAATATGTTCAACCTCATAATTTCGGTATCGTAAGAGAATTAGTAGGTCATGGTGTGGGTCTTAACTTGCATGAAAAACCTGAAGTTCCTAATTACGGTAAACGCGGTTCAGGACCAAAATTGGAACCAGGACTAGTGATCTGTATTGAACCAATGATTAATGCAGGCAAAGCTGGAGTGAAGTTTTGGGATGACGGTTGGACGGTGAGCACTGTAGATGGAAAGCTTTCTGCTCATTTTGAGCAGATGGTTGCGATTCGAAAAGGTACACCAGATGTATTGTTGAATTTTGATGAAATTGAAAAAGTTTTAAACAAAAAGTAGTTGGTATACAATATTTTTTGTTATCTTTGCACTCCTGTTAAGTGCAGGTTGTTAAAACGTAAATAAGAATTGATATATGGCTAAACAAGCCTCAATAGAACAAGACGGAGTTATCAGAGAAGCATTATCTAATGCTATGTTTCGTGTAGAATTAGAAAATGGGCATGAAATCATTGCTCATATTTCGGGTAAAATGCGTATGCACTACATCAAAATTCTTCCAGGAGACAAAGTTAAATTAGAGATGTCCCCTTATGATTTAACAAAAGGTAGAATAACGTATCGTTATAAATAAGATAGCGCTCTGTGAAGAGCTTTAACAATTTTATTACAATGAAAGTAAGAGCATCAGTAAAAAAACGTAGCGCGGACTGTAAAATCATCCGTCGTAAAGGAAAGATTTTTGTGATCAACAAAAAGAACCCTAAATTCAAACAACGTCAGGGATAATTAATTAACAAAATCGCTTAAAAAATTATATGGCAAGGATATCAGGTATAGATTTACCTAAAAACAAAAGAGGTGTTATTGGCCTTACCTACATTTTCGGTATTGGTCGTGCCACTGCTGCTTATATCTTGGATAAAGCAGGGATTAGTCAAGACGTTAAAGTATCAGAGTGGAACGATGATCAATTAGCAGCTATTCGTACTATCATCAACGATGAGATCAAAGTAGAAGGTGCATTACGTTCAGAAGTTCAGTTAAACATCAAACGTTTGATGGATATTGGTTGTTACCGTGGATTACGTCACCGTAAACACTTACCAGTTCGTGGTCAACGTACTAAAAACAACTCTCGTACTCGTAAAGGTAAACGTAAGACAGTTGCAAACAAGAAAAAAGCTACTAAATAATAAGTAAGAAATGGCTAAAAGTAAAAAAGTTACTAAAAAACGTATCGTTGTTATCGAGCCTGTAGGTCAAGCTCATATCAATGCTACTTTTAACAACATTATTATTACTTTGACTAACAATTCAGGTCAAACTATTTCATGGTCATCAGCTGGTAAAATGGGCTTTAGAGGTTCTAAAAAGAACACTCCATACGCTGCAGGTCAAGCTGCTTCAGACTGTGGTAAAGTTGCTTACGACTTAGGATTACGTAAAGTTGAAGTTTTCGTTAAAGGACCAGGTGCAGGTCGTGAATCAGCGATCCGTACATTACAAACTGTGGGTATTGATGTAACTACTATCAAAGATATTACACCACTTCCTCACAACGGTTGTCGTCCTCCAAAACGTAGAAGAGTTTAATAATATTATTGTTTAAGATAAGATTCGTCAGCTAAAGGCTGATTGATACTTCAAACAGAGAAAAGAAATGGCAAGATATACAGGACCTAAGTCCAAAATTGCACGTAAATTCAGAGAGCCAATTTTCGGCCCTGATAAAGCATTAGAGAAAAAAAATTATCCTCCTGGACAACACGGTCCATCAAAAAGAAGAGGTAAACAATCTGAATACGCTATTCAGTTGTTAGAAAAACAAAAAGCTAAATATACTTACGGAGTTTTAGAGCGTCAATTCTCTAACTTATTCGTAAAAGCGTCTGCAAAACACGGTATTACAGGTGAGAACTTCTTGAAATTATTAGAAGCTCGTTTAGATAACGTTGTATACCGTTTAGGAATTGCTCCTACTCGTTCAGCAGCACGTCAATTAGTTTCACACAAGCATATTACTGTTAACGGCGAAGTTGTTAACATTCCATCATATAGCATCCGTCCAGGCGATGTAATCGCTGTGCGTGAGCGTTCTCAAACTTTAGAAGCTATCACTACTTCAGTAGCTGGTAGAGCAATCAACAAATATGGTTGGTTAGAGTGGGATGCTAAAAATCTTACTGGTACATTCTTAAGCTACCCAGAAAGAGCAGATATCCCTGAGAATATCAAAGAAAACTTAATCGTAGAGTTGTACTCTAAATAATAATTAATAGCGATATGCATAATCCTCGATGGATTATGCATATACTATTAAGAATACATTGTTGAAAAAATATTAAAATATTATAAATGGCAATTTTAGCATTTCAAAGACCGGATAAAGTTATCATGCAAAAATCTACGGATTTTGATGGTACTTTCGAATTTCGTCCATTAGAGCCAGGTTTTGGTGTAACAATTGGTAATGCTTTGCGCCGTATTTTATTGTCCTCATTAGAAGGATATGCAATTACGTCGATTAGAATTTCTGGCGTGTCTCACGAATTCTCTACTATCAAAGGTGTAGCAGAAGACGTAACAGAAATCATCTTAAATTTGAAACAAGTACGTTTCAAAAAAACAGGTGAACAAGGAGACAGCGAGAAAATCTTTGTAGTTATCAATGGTCAAGAACAATTCAAAGCTGGTGATATCACTAAGTTTTCTAACAACTTTACAGTGTTGAACCCTGACTTAGTAATTTGTAACATGGAGAGCTCAGTTACTATTGAGGTCGAATTGTCAGTTGCTAAAGGTCGTGGTTACGTAAATGCGGAAGAGAATAAAGTAGCTGATGGTCCTGTAGGTGTAATCGCTATCGATTCGATCTACACTCCGATTAAGAATGTGAAATATACCATTGAAAACTACCGTGTAGAGCAAAAAACTGACTACGAGAAATTGTTGTTAGACATCTCTACTGATGGTTCTATTCACCCAGAAGATGCTTTGAAAGAAGCTGCTCGTATCTTAATTCAACACTTCATGTTGTTCTCTGACGAAAATATGTTGTTAGAGTCACAAACTAAAGAAGAAACTAAAGTTGTTGACGAGGAAATCTTACACATGCGTAAGATCTTAAAAACAGAATTAGTGGATTTAGATCTTTCTGTTCGTGCATTGAACTGTTTGAAAGCTGCTGATATTCGCAGTCTAGCTGAGTTAGTAACTTATGACGTAGCTGACATGTTGAAATTCCGTAACTTCGGTAAAAAATCATTAAGCGAAATTCAAGAGTTGGTAAAATCGAAAGGTTTATCATTCGGAATGAACTTGTCTAAATATAAATTAGACGAAGACTAATATTAATTAAATAATTAAGCGACCTGTTGCATAATTCCTCGAACGAAGTTAATTAAGTAAGAATATAGAAGTCAGAATTTTTCTAACTTTTAAGTTCTAACTTCAAACTTCCAGCGAACGGTATGCGCAAAAAACAAAAACTAAAATGAGACACGGAAAAAAAGTAAATCACTTAGGCCGCACTGACAGTCACCGTAAGGCGATGTTAGCTAACATGGCGACTTCATTGATCAAACACAAACGTATTACTACTACTTTGGCTAAAGCTAAAGCATTACGTAAATATGTTGAGCCATTGATTACTAAATCTAAAACTGATACGACTCACTCACGTCGTACAGTATTCGCTTACTTAAAAGATAAAGACGCTGTAACAATCTTGTTCCGCGAGATCTCTGAAAAAGTAGCAACTCGTCCAGGTGGTTACACTCGTATCATTAAATTAGAAAACCGTTTAGGTGATAATGCTGAGATGGCATTCATCGAGTTAGTAGATTACAACGAAGTTTATGGCAAAACTGCTAAAACTGAGAAAAAATCTACACGACGTCGCGGTACTTCTAAGAAAAAAGCTGCTGAGACTGCTGACACAGTAGAAGTTGCTGAAGAAGTAAAAGCTGAAGAAACAGCTGCTACAGAAGAAGCTCCTGCTACTGAAGAGAATAAAGACTAATTTTAGTTTTAATCTTATAAACAAAGCCTATCATCAGCGATGATAGGCTTTGTTTATTTATTTGGGTTTTCAATCTTAGATGAAAGTTCACTTTACTATGGAATTTCTCTGTAATATCCTATGAAAGTTTGCATCATTAAGGCTACTAATTAACTATATTTGTCAAGTATTTTGTGAATACACCGACATCATTATTAATATTAAAAAATGAACCTATTTAATGTTTACCCGATCAATCCTATTAACATTGTTAAAGCACAGGGTTCTACAGTTTGGGATTCGGAAGGTAATGAATATCTAGATCTTTATGGAGGTCATGCTGTTATTTCAATTGGACATACCCATCCACATTATGTACAGCGTATTACTGAACAATTAAATAATATTGGATTCTATTCAAATTCTATTGAGATTCCTATCCAAAAGCAATTAGCTCAACAATTAGGTGAAGTTTCAGGTAAAGAAGATTACACGTTATTCTTGTGTAATTCAGGAGCTGAAGCAAACGAAAATGCATTAAAGCTGGCTTCTTTCCACACTGGACGCAAGAAAGTGATTGCTTTTACTAAGGCGTTTCATGGACGTACCTCTTTAGCAGTGGCTGCTACAGATAATCCATCTATTGTAGCTCCCGTTAATCAAACAGACAATGTTTTGTTTTTACCATTCAATGATGAAGAAGCTTTGACAAAGGCTTTCTCGGAATCTGGAGTGGAAATTGCAGCAGTCATTATTGAAGGTATCCAAGGAGTTGGCGGTATTCGTGAGGCATCAGTTTCATTTTTGAAATTAATTCGTTCATTGTGTGACCAATACGGAGCGGTGTATATAGCTGATTCGGTACAGTGTGGTTACGGTCGAACTGGTAACTTCTATTCGCACGACTATGCGGGTGTAGATGCAGATATCTATTCTATGGCCAAAGGTATGGGGAATGGTTTCCCAATTGGAGGTATTGCTATTGCGCCCAAATTCAAAGCTTCTTATGGCTTATTAGGCACTACTTTTGGGGGTAACCATTTAGCTTGTGCTGCTGCAGTAGCTGTATTGGATATTATCAAGCAAGATAATTTAGTGGAAAATGCCCAAACAGTAGGATCTTACTTAATCGAAGAATTAAATAAATTCGATAAAGTACTAGAAGTAAGAGGACGTGGTTTGATGATCGGCATTGAATTACCTGCAGAATTAGCTAATGTGAAGAAAGATTTGTTATTAAAAAATCGAATCTTCACGGGTGAAGCAAAACCAAATGTGATTCGTATTTTACCAGCGTTGAATATCACAAAAGAAATTGCAGATAGATTTTTAACTGCTTTGGACGAACGTCTTAAAGCGTAACATTAAATATTCATAGATAATATATCAATGAAAAAGTTTTTCTCCGTAGCGGATGTTGATAGTTTGGATGCTATCGTCAAAGAAGCTTTAGAATTAAAAGCAAATCCTAATGCGAATGAAGCCTTAGGTAAACATAAAATGTTAGGTTTGGTATTCTTAAACCCAAGCTTACGTACACGTCTTAGTACGCAAAAAGCAGCTATGAACCTGGGCATGAACGTAATGGTCATGAATATGGACAAAGATGGCTGGGCTTTGGAAACTCAGGATGGTGTGGTGATGAATGGTACAACAGTAGAGCACATTCGTGAGGCTGCTGCTGTCATGGGCGAATACTGTGATATCTTAGGTTTGCGTTCATTTCCTTCATTGAAAGATAAAGAAGCGGATTATACCGAAGATTTGTTCAACAAGTTTATCAAATTCTGTGGTGTTCCAGTAGTTTCGTTAGAAAGTGCAACACGTCACCCATTACAAAGTTTGACTGATTTAATTACGATTACTGAGCACAAAAAAGTAGCTAAACCAAAAGTGGTATTGGCTTGGGCTCCACATGTGAAAGCATTGCCACAAGCAGTGCCAAATTCATTTGCGGAATGGATGTCAAAAGCACAAGAGCAAGGTTTGGTTGACTTCACTGTTGCTCATCCTGAAGGATATGACTTAGCAGAAGATTTCACTAAAGGGGCTACTATTACCAATAATCTGGATGAAGCATTAGCTGGTGCTGATTTTGTATATGTAAAAAACTGGTCTTCGTACAAAGAATACGGTCAAGTCTATCCAGTAAGTGAAAATTGGATGATGGACAACAAAAAGCTAGCATTGACAAATGATGCTAAAGTAATGCACTGTCTTCCTGTTCGTCGCGATTTAGAATTGTCTTCTGAAATCTTGGATGGTCCTAATTCATTGGTGATCAAGGAAGCGAGCAACCGTGTGTGGGCTGCGCAAGTTGTATTGAAAAGAATGTTAGAAAGTCTAAATAAATAAGCAGATAAGTATGTCAAATAGTACATTGAATATTATTAAAATCGGTGGTAATGTAATTGATGATGATATTCAATTAGAAGCTTTCTTAGAAAAATTTGCAGCCATTCCAGGAAAAAAAATCTTGGTACATGGTGGTGGTAAGATTGCAACTCGTATAGCTTCCAAATTAGGTTTAGAAGCGAAAATGGTCGAAGGACGTCGTATTACAGATAAGGAAATGCTAGACGTGGTGACGATGGTTTATGCTGGTCTAACCAACAAGAATATTGTGGCAACGCTACAGAAATATAAATGCGATGCTATCGGTTTGAGTGGAGCAGACGGAAATGTGATCAAAGCGGTAAAGCGTCCGGTAAAGGAAATCGATTACGGTTTTGCAGGTGATATCTTAGCGGATTCTGTAAATTCCTTGGCGATTAAGAAATTCCTAGACGCAGGTTTCACTCCTATTTTTTCCGCTATTACGCACAATGGTAGTGGACAGCTGCTAAACACAAATGCAGATACTATTGCTTCTGCTTTGTCTACAGCAATGGCGGATCATTATGAAACCTGTTTAATTTACTGTTTTGAGAAAAATGGCGTGTTAATGGATGTGAATGACGAAAATTCGGTCATTGAAAATATTACTGCTAAGGATTTTTCAAAATATAAAGAACGCGGTATTATTAGTGATGGAATGATTCCGAAATTGCAAAATGCATTTGATGCGATAAACAAAGGAGTTAAATCCGTATATATAGGCAATGCTTCGAATTTGCATTTGTTTCAACAGCAAAAATTCGGAACCTGTCTTATCAATAAGTAATTAATTTTACAAACCTAAATCATGAGCAAGATAACAATAATAGGATCGGGAAATATCGGTTTATCATTAGCTAAAGGCTTGGTGAAATCTAATATTTACAAGGCTGAAAATATCGTCTTAACACGTAGAACTTTAGCTTCTTTAACAGAAGAAGCTGCGTTGGGTTTTGGTGTGAGTGCGGATAATTCTGAAGCGATTAAAGGCGCTGAAATCGTTGTTTTGGCAGTTCTTCCACAACAGATTAAAAAAGTTATGGAGGATATTTCAGCGATGGTAGAACCCCACCAAATTATTGTTTCTGTAGCTTCAGGAGTTTCTTGTCAGGATGTAAAAGAAATTTTAGGTCAGGATAAGATTGTCGTGCGTGCAATGCCAAATACGGCTATTGCTATTGGGCAGTCTATGACTTGTATAGCAACAGATAATGCAAGTGATCAAGCGGTAAACCAAGTCGAAAAGTTATTTGAAGCCGTAGGATCGGTAGTGGTTATTAACGAAGATTTAATGACTTCTGCTACAGCTTTATGTGCTTGTGGTATTGCGTTCTTCTTGCGTGCTATTCGTGCCGCTTCCCAAGGTGGTGTTGAAATAGGCTTTCATGCGCATGATGCGTTAAAAATGGCCATTCAAACGGCAAAAGGTGCCGCAGATTTGTTATTACAGACGAATAGCCACCCAGAGAGTGAAATTGATAAAGTAACTTCACCTAAAGGCTGTACTATTGCAGGATTAAACGAAATGGAGCATAATGGATTGAGCTCTGCCTTCATCAAAGGAATTAAATTGTCAGCGAAAAAAGCTGGCGGACTATATAATGAATAAAAATATAGATCAACTTATTGAAGATAGTAAATCTCTATTGGCACAGCTGATAGAGATTCCTTCTTTTAGTAGGGAGGAGGAACAAACTGCGGATTGTATCAGTAGTTTTCTTATCGAACGTGGGATTTCGAATAATCAAGTAGGAAATAACGTAATTGCTTATAATACACATTTTGATCCTTCGAAACCTACTATTCTTTTAAATTCGCATCACGATACAGTAAAACCAAATCCTGGCTATACCAAAGATCCATTTAAAGCAATTATCGAAGATAATAAACTCTATGGATTGGGTTCTAACGATGCTGGTGGTTGTTTGGTTTCGTTGATAGCTACCTTTTTATATTACTTCAATGACGAAAATCTAGCCTATAATATCTGTTTAATCGCCTCGGCAGAAGAAGAGGTTTCAGGAAAAAATGGTATAGAGGAAGCATACAAGCATGTGCATCCATGTGATTTTGCAATTGTAGGCGAACCGACATTATTGGATTTAGCTGTAGCAGAAAAAGGTCTAATGGTCTTAGATTGTACCGCTCAGGGCGAATCTGGTCATGCTGCGCGTGAAGAAGGTGTCAATGCGATTTATAAAGCTATTGAAGATATCAATTGGTTTAATACCTATAAATTCTCAAAAGAATCGGAATTCTTAGGTCCTGTGAAAATGTCTGTCACGGTTATCAATGCAGGGTCACAACACAATGTTGTTCCAGCAGAATGTAATTTCGTGGTGGATGTTCGTACAACGGATGTTTATTCTAATATAGAGGTGTTGGATATTATCCAAACTCATGTAAAATCTGACGTGAAGGCGCGATCTACACGTTTAAATCCATCAACGATACCTGTAGAACATCCAATCGTTCAAGCAGGCTTATCCATGGGTAAGAAGATGTATGGCAGTCCCACAATGAGTGATCAAGCTCTTTTACCAATTCCTTCTATCAAAGTGGGGCCAGGAGATTCGGCACGTTCGCACACTGCGGATGAATTTATCTATCTGAAGGAAATAGAAGAAGGAATTAAGTTTTATATAGAATTATTAGGCAAAGTCTTAAAATAAAAAAGGAAGTCAACTTCCCC
>NZ_JAAKGQ010000061.1:0-19858 GCF_011043515.1 Sphingobacterium sp. SGL-16
CTGGTTTTTAAGAGTTCTTATAAGATTTCATTAATGTTTGCCACAAAATTGATTTGTTTGCTTTTATTACTTTCATAAATAAAGTCTCAGGCTATTGCTATTATATTTTTCAAAATCTCCTACAATAACAAGTGGCATTTGATATTGTGCAAACTTTTGTAATATTTCGCCAGCTAATTTGGTTTTTAGATTAAAAAAATCTGCTGTTATATTATTTTTAGATATGATTATCTTTGCATATCCCTCATAATAAAGATTTCCTATTAGCTCTAAGGCATCGTCAATCGAATTAATGACAACTTCTTCAACAACTTCTTCAACAATTATTTCAGCTTATTATGTTCATGTGTTTTTATTTGCATAAGGTCTTAAGTGTTTAGAGAAGTGCGTTCAAAAAGTTCATCCAATTGTTTCAAACACATGGATATTCCTTCTTGAAAACCCATTTCTAATACTCCTTCAATTGCTTCCTTGCTGTCATACGTAATAATGCAATCCACCACCGTGTGCTTGTCAGCCGGGGTAAACGTGACGTTCCAAGTGCTTTGTGGCATATCTTGATTTATAATTCCATCTTCATCACAGAATCCATCTTTATGACTAAAAGAATGACCTTCATTTATTTCAATATATTGTGATAATGCCCAATGTTTTTCGGCCTCTGGCCCAACCATAGCGTAAAGCCAAATGCTATTAGGAATGAAATCCAACGTTTTTGTTTCGACGTGCCAAGGTTTGGGTCCCCACCATTGATCTAACCAGTCCGAACTGGTCCAGGCTTGCCAAACCAAACTTGGGTCTGCGGCAAATTCTTTCTTAATTTTTATGGTTTTGGTTGGTATATCAATCAAAAAATCATAAGCTAAGTCTCTTTTCATAATAGAATATTTATTGTATTCAGCAGTTTGTTATTACTCTTCAACAATTGAAAATAGCGGTTGTTTTGATAATTTAATAAATTGGAAGTAACGAGAGGACAACATGTCCACCCGGCAAAGTTTTGATTAGTTTTTGTTTGAAAACAATCTGATTTTCCAGACCTTCAAATAATAATCTTCCAATAGGACTAACCATAGGATGAATACAAAGTTGTATTTCATCTATTAATTTTAGCGCTAACAACTGTAGCATTAGGCTTCGACTACCGATATACACTAATGCATCTTTTTCTTCTTTTAGATTTTTTATTGTTTCAATGAGTGTGCTATCGGCCAATTGAGCTGTCGACCAATTGGTACTTTGTAAAGTGTTTGAAAATATAATTTTTTGGATAGCATGTATCGTTTTTGCAAACGCATAACTTTCAAAATCGGAGTTTTTGTTCTTCAGTACATCTTTCCAATACAACATGAGTTCATAGGTTTTGCGACCGTACAATATTGTAGTTCCTTTTTTCAGCAAGTTGGCATAGTACGCATGAACATGTTCATCGGGTAACGATTGGTTATGATCAAAATTACCATCAATCGTCATATTTATTACGCAAATAATATTTCCCATATCACATGATATTTTTTTGATCAAGATATGAGTTGGCAAGTTTGGGTGGAGCGACTTGACAATACGCACTTCGTATAATAGCTGTAATTATCTCTTCTTTAATTGTACTGAGTTCTACTATTGTCCAACCTTGCCTCCCCCAAGCATTTGGAACCGCATAAATCGTATTTTTATCGATTAATGCATATAGATCTTGATCAGATAGAGAAAGTTTGACAGAAGCTTGGTTGTTTTTAGGATTATACGTTGCGAAGATCTTCTTTTTGACACGAAATGATATTTTATCGAAATGTGTATCTTCCATTACTTCTGGATACGCTAATGCAATTTTTCGAAACTTTTCTAAATTGACCATATTTATTTTAATCTTACTAATTCACCTTTTCGTTTAACTATATTTTTGTAGTCCCATTGAATTTGTTCTGCTTTATGAAGCCAGCGTGTGAAATCTTCCTCCTGGATTTCCTCAGTGGAATTAAAGAAAATGGAGGCATCTTTAAACTTGTGCCCATGAACATTCAATGCTTCTTCATCGAAGTCCTTTCCACTCCAAAACATCAGTCTTATACCTTTTTTCTCTTTGCTAAAGCCAACAATAGGATTGCCGTCAATAAACCAAACGGGGTGTCCATGCCATAGTTTACTTTCTGTGGAAGATAAATTCGTATTGATGTGTTGAGAAAGGTTTTTGCAAATCGCTTTTTCTTCTTCGGAAAAATTTTGAGCATAACTTTCTATTTCATTGATGGTCATAATCTTGTTTATTATAGGAGAAATTAAGTTATGACTAATTTACAATAGATTAAAGGAATTATAATTGTCTTATGCTAAGTATTTTGAGCGTTTCGGAAAGAAAAATATTATAGATTATGATTCATGAAAGGAAGGGTATCTTATATAAGATTATATCTCTCTTTTAAACATAATATAATCAGATATCAAGGGTTCGATGCCATTACTACGACATTCTGTGGCTATCTGTGCGCGATGGTAAGTAGAGTGATTGATGACATGAAAAAGTATATCTTCCAGCTTATTTTCGAATAGATCACCTTTGGAATTATGATAAATTACGATACGATTTAAATCGTCGTTTTCTATAATCTTCAATGTATTTTGGTAATTGTTTTCATTTATTGATCGTACAAAATTCCAATCATTTAATTGCCATACCGCAAATTCTTTTTCTTTTTGAATTCGAGCGTTCCATATTTGGTGAGCATTCAGCGTATGAGAAAGTAGAAGTAAAGCTTTTTCTGATATCTTGTTGTAATTAATCGTAAGAAGATCTATGACCTTAATATTCATAACTTGGTTATACTTAAATAACTTTATAAATTTTTCCTTCATCTTAATCTAAATAAGTTAAATATACTAGGTTAGCTCATCATTCAAAGAATCAATTCCTTAATCTTTTAGTTTTTGTAAAGTATCTTTCATCGCCTTGACTTGTTCTGGGGCGTGCCCCTGCCATTTGGATACTTCACCAACGACACGTAGAGGAGAAGTAGTACGATAAGATAGCGTTGGGTTACCAGGGAATTTCTTGTCTGTTAGATCAGGATCATCCACAAGAGAACCAGTAGGTTCTACCAAATAGATACGTTCTGTACTTTCGCCCAAAGCTAACTCGGCTCCCCAAATAGCCGCGTCCAATGTTGCGGAAAGGAAAATATACTTCGCCTGCAATTGTTTACCGTAATTGGAGGTATGTCCTGGAACAATAAAATCTCCTAATTGAAGATCCGCTTTAGTTCCATGAAAATAAATCTGTGCAAAGACACTTGGCGATTTTGAATTTGAAGTAAGGTCTGATTGTTGATTAGACATAATATTAAAAGGGAATAATATTCAGTGAAGCAAAATTATATAATAATTTCTTTGCGCACAATCTATAACTAAAAAAGCACGAAATAACACGAAAGATAGTTCCAGGGGTAATGTAATCTTTCGTGTTTTTAATTTCTAATTTGTAAATACATTAGATCACAATATCGTATTGTCGACCTTGTGCTGCCGCTTGTGCATCTTTGCTGCGACCTATTAAGGCTCCAATTGCTAAACCTATTGGAAGTCCAATGGCGAATAAACCCATATTGTGCGTAAATAGTCCTAGTATTATTCCGAAAGGAATTCCATAAAGTGTAATTCCAACGACTGTCCATTTTTTACTGTAATGACCTACTGGGACGATGTCAATGTCTTGTTCTAAAATAGTTATAATTTCGTTTTCTGTTAAATTTACTAATCGGTACAAAGCTCCATTAATCTTGGTGGAAGCATTTAATTCCTGCACTTTTTCATTGATTTTTGAAATGGTAGATTCGGATAATGGTTTTGTTTCAGCTATTGCCAAAACTTTATGCAAACGCCGATATGCTTTCGCAATTTTATCATCGGGCATGCTATCCGTCATTTTGGGTTGGAGTTGAATTAATTTCATATTAATCACATTGTTAAAGGTAGTTGGTAGATTTTTTTATGTTAAGTTATATTTCTGCGTCTGACTTAACAAAGTCTAAATATACTAAAAAGTCTATCAATTTTGTATAGAATACCTAAAAATAAGTATTTATACAATAAAAAATATTAACTGTACAATATTATAACGTGATAATACGTAGAATGCTACAATAAAAATCATTTTTTAAGACTTATGAATGTTCCTTCTCATAATGACAAGCTTAATAAGTAATGATATTATTTGTATACAAATCAATGAATTATTAGGAAATTAAAGTTTCTTTGTTTGGGTTTTTGTAATTTCATTAAGAAATATTGATTACTTAAATTTAAATTAATCTGATTCTGCTCTGTTTTTTAAGCTTTCATTCATTAATACGAAACCTTGTTTCGTTTTTTCAAGATTGAATAATCCAACCAATAATCCACTAAATTCCTCGGAATGAACAAAAGATGTCGTTCCCTCCTCATTTTCAAAAAGGTCAAAACGGTGTTTTCCGTCAAAAAATCCGCGTATAAAAAGTTTACCTTCCCAGACCAACTTTCTGTTCGTTTCATTCTCCAATATAATAGGTTTGAAGGTCATGTTCGATCCTTCGGGAGGAGCAATAGTGACTTGAATGGTATTATTCACTTCAGGATTTCCTTTAATAGTTTGGATAAAAGGATTCCAACTGGGATAAGCTTCGAAATTCAGTAGAATGTCCCAAACTTTACTAGGTGTGGCATTAATGATAATTTCAGTTTTAATTTCTTTTTTCATACTGTCTTGTATTAGGTAAATGCTTTGTTAATTGAATAGTACAAAGTTGATGTTTTTAAGACAGTAGCCACTTGATATAAATCAAGAAATTAAAATGGATATTTTCGACGAATACGACTAAATGTTTCGGCAGTCATACCCAGCATTGATGCTATATATTGTAAAGGAACCTGGTTAAATAATTCTTTATTATTCTGAAAAAAATAATGGTAGCGCTCTTCGGCTGTCATGGAAAGATGGCTAAATACGCGATCTTCTAAAGTGGTGAAGCAGTGACAAATGAAAACGCGTTCTATTTCTGGCCATGTGGGTACAAAATCTTTTATTCGATTGTATTCGTCTTTATTAATCATATACACCTCTGCGTCTGTAAGTGCTTGGAACGTCCAGCGGGCGGGTTTGTCAAACATAAAACTGGCTAAATCCGTCAGGAAATAATTTTGGTAAGCTATCCATTGCGTAACTTCTTTATCAGCAGTCTCCACGAAAACACGTATGTAACCTGATAATATGAAGTACATCGCTTGGCAGTTTTGATTAGTTCGAAGTATTATTTCACCTTTTTTGATTGGCTTCCACTTAAATAACTCTATGATATGGTTTAATTCCTGGGTATTTATTATACCAAATGTGTTTTGAATACTTTCTTGTAACTGTGATAAGTGTGTCGGGGATAAATCAGGAATACTCTGTGTTTGCATAATATAAAGGTAATTATGAAATGTATTAATCTCTTATTTATATTGGTTTATTAAAGTATGAAAAATTGTTATAATAAAAAGTTATTAATACCATTTAATACCATTGAAGGGCAGGGTAAATTACAACGCCTTCCACAATTGTTTTTCGAAGCAAATGCTATCTTCGATCTCGGCATATTGACCATAGTTAGGAATAATTTAAAAACCATTTCTTTTGTACAAAGCAATAGCCTCAGTCATTTGTTCGCCTGTTTCGAGTATACATTTTAGGTAGCCAAGTTCTTTAGCCCACGTTGTTAAAGCCATTAAAATAGCTTTTGATAAACCTTTACCTCGATGGTTTGGATGTACATACATTCGCTTTATTTCCATAATAGTTGTGTCGTATTCTTTTAGTGCGCCACATCCTACTGGGTCTTCATCGATATAAGCTACCAACATGATTTAATTCATCCGATTTGTTGTATTGCGCGAAGAATACGTTTTTCTCACCATTTTTTATGGCTAAATCCTGATCGAGTTCACATGCTAACTTTTGAAAATCCGCATCTGAAGATGATGTTTTTTTGACTGTGAACATATTGATAAAGTGTTTAAGGCTGATAAAATAATTACAATTCTAAATTTAATTATATTTTTGAAATATTATCATTGATATATCATTGGATATCAAAAGGATTTAAAGAGCTTTTCTAGCCAACACAATCCAATCTCTTTCATCTTTTCCTTCTTTAAAATTTTCCCATGTTTTAATTAATTCCATGCCTGCTTTATGTATCAATTGTAAAACCTTATTCTTTTCAAGGCTACTGTAATAAAAATTTTCTCCAAACATAGGATTGGTGTGTTCACTGTCGATTGTGCCGTGTGTAAACATAAAATAACCATTTGGTTTAAGAAGATCAGCTATTTTGTCGTACACATCCAATTGAGCCTCTTTTGGTAGATGAAAAAGCGAATCCCAAGCAATTATACCATCGAATTTTTTAGGTGTTTGAAAATGTTGAAAATCAATGTTTATGAATTCAGAGTTATCCAGATGAAATTCCAGAGCTTTTTCGATCATCTTTTCGGCAACATCAATTCCTGTAACATAGAATTCTTTTGAGGCTAAAAATGCGGCTATAGGTTTTCCCGTTCCGCATCCTATATCCAATACTTGAGAATGATGAGGTAATTTTTTTGCAAACTCAAGTATAGGTGTATTGATCTCGGCAGTATCTCTAACTTCCTGCCATTGCTCAACTATTTTATTATAGGAATTTTTATTCATTGTACACTTTAGATGGATTCACAAGATGGCTATTTTGTATTTCAGCATTAATTTTTATCCTATTTTCCACATCATTTTGAGCACCCGCTCAAATATCTGTTCTCCGAAAAAGCGTTTAAAAAATACTGATGAGGTTTGTGAAAGTTTACCGACTGTATATCTCACGTTTAATTTCTTCTTGTAAAGTAGTGAAGAAATCAAATCTGCTATTATTTGAGGGTCTGCACCATTATTTTCTTCAGTAGCGTAAATTTTTATAAAGTGTTCATATTGTTTTAGATAAGCAGGATCAATTTGAGAAGTTGTTTTTCTATTGGCTGTTATATTCGTTCTAAAATCTCCAGGATTAATATTGCAAACTTGAATATTAAAAGGGGCTAGTTCCAAACGTAGTGCTTCGGTAAAACCTTCTATGGCATATTTGCTCGCAGAATAATGTGCCTGGAAAGGCATACCTATTTGTCCTGCCAAAGAACAGATATTTATAATTTTACCAATGTTATTTGCTCTGAAGTGGGGTAGGAACTGTTGAGTCACACGAACAAGTCCGAAATAATTGGTGTCTAATTGCTGCTTCGCTTCTTCAATCGTAATATTCTCAATAGGTCCAGCGATCACGTAACCAGCATTGTTTATAAGGACATCTATTTGGGAGAGTCTCTCCAAAATTTGGTCACCAAATTTTTCAACAGAAGCATCATCTGTAACATCGAGTTTTAACAAATGAAAATTTTCAAATGCCCCTTCTTTGTAACGACTTGTTCCTACAACTTGATGGCCAAGATGAGCAAGATGTTTTGCTATGGTTAGTCCTATTCCAGATGATGCGCCTGTGATGACAATATTCATAATTGTTAGCGGTTGATTTACTTAAATTTAATCAAACAATGGTATAATATCGGATTAAATTTTGTTAGCTTTTAAAATATAATCCGCTAAATCTTTTTCAGTTTGCGAATCGCTATTTTCTAACTGATGTACTATTCTACCAATTTCCTCTTGAGATTTATTTTGACTAAGTTTTTGTTGACCTTGCACTTCTGTGACTTCCAGTTCAAATGCAACAATTCCTTTCAACATTCCTTGAATATATTTATCGGAGAGGTTTTTCCATTGTTTATAATATTCCTTTTCGTAAAAATGAATCATGTCTTCTAAAGCTTGCATCTTCTCTTCTGTCTTGTGTAAGATTCTAGCTTTCCCATAGGCATGTACCGCAATATAATCCCAAGTAGGGACACTTTCAGATTTATCGTAATGTGCGGGTGAAATATAGGCGTGTGGCTCAGAAAAGATAACTAAAGAAATGTTGTGTTCTATAATATTTACTTGCTCATTAGCTAATGCAAAATGTCCAGACAAAATAACTTTGTCCTCTTTTTGTTTAATGACGAAGGGCAATTGTGTAACAATAGGAATATTATCTTTTGTAGTGATAATGGTGGCAAAACTATATCATTTCATAAATGACACAATTTCGTTGTTGTTTGTGAACTTAAATCTAGAAGGAATGTACATGTATTTAGTGAAATTTCAGGTTCTTAATTATGTGAGTATTTCTGTTTTCTAAATTTAAGATTTTTGTATGTTAATGTTGTACTTTAAAGAGTTGAGACTTTTGGTTATTCCGTATTTTAATTAAGCGTATACAAGCAATAAAAGTAGAACGGAAATATATTATACAAGGTTTCTTTATGGTTATATTTAATATTGCTAATAAATGCTACTTCATAATATAAAGCTCGCCACTTAGGACAAAGGATTTATTTTGAAAATCTTTGTTCAAGTTCTTCTAGCCATTTTACACGTTTGTTATGACTTACTCTTTTTACGGATGTAAAACTTATTCAGCGTACATTTTTGTACCCCATTGATTTAAAGATGCTTTTAATCATTACTTTGCTAATTAAATTTCCTATGAGAAGGGAATACATTATTTTGGGTTTATTCATTGTAGTGATAACTGTAATTGTTTTTAGATTTTTTAATAACGGAATTAATCCATAACCTCGTGGATGGTGGTCATATGCAAGACCAGGTGATAATACTCGGTCAACAAAACCTTTAGTTGCAGCAGGCATAATATCCCACCAAATGGGAAAAATGAATACCAGATGTTCGGCTTTTTTTAATCTTGCGTGATAGTCGAGGACTAATGGGTCAACCGCTTTATGTTCCACGAAAGCCTTTAAATCTTCAGATGTCATTCTTGGATTAAAATTGTTCTGGTCAAGATGTATTAGGTCTATTTCTTGACCGGATTTTTGAAGCCCTTTTGTTATGGATTCCAAAATAGCGTTGCAGTAGCTTTCTGGATAAGGGTGATTAAATACGATTACTGTTCTCATGTTTACTGTTTAAATTACAGTACAAAAATCAGAAGCGGTTCATCTATTACACGATAACAATTGTTAATAAATACACTTATTTTCTATTTCTTATGCGACTTAAAGACACAGAAGTCATTCCCAAATAAGAGGCAATGTAATGTTGGGGAACACGTTGTACAATATGAGGATAGGTGGTTATCAGTTCTTCGTAACGTTGTTGTGGAGAATTTTTAAGGTAAGAAAAAAACAATTGTTGAGATTGAAAAAGACGTTTAAATAAATGTTCTTCAAACTGCTTTTTAATTTCGGGCGATTGCTCAATAATGGTTTGAAATTCTTGTTGTGTTATCGTTTGTACAATAGCAGGTTCAATCGTTTCAATACTATACAAACTTGGTTGATTGGTTCTGAAGCTCTCAATAGACGATACGCTATCGTCTTCAAAGAAAAATTGTGTAGTGATTTCTTTGCCATCACTGTTTATCCAAGTACGTATGCAACCTTTCTCTATAAAGAACATTTTCCTTGAAATCTCTCCTTCACGCAAAAGAACTTGTCGAGCTGGAACTTCAATCTGTTTGAAGTAGGGCTTAAATATTTCCCAATTGTTTGTTTTTTGAGATTTCTGTTCCATTTGATGAAGTTTCAAGAATTAGCGATAAAGTTTTGGGGCTACAAGCAAGCAGGAATTTTACCACTGAACTACTTGCGAAAAACTGAATTTCAAATATAGCAATTTTTTGTCCTGCGAAGCACGAAACCTTTTGCTTGCCTGTAGGTTATGTTAACTGTTAGGCCTGCCTTCGGTCTTTTGTGTATTTCGATTTATTAATAAGTAAATGTTTGACAAAGCAACCACTAAAAAGAATAGCGGAATATACGGCGGTTTAATTTTAAGTGGCAATACATCAGCGGGTACGTTTGGATGTAGGTGTACAAAAACGCCTGTGAGCATCATTATGATGATTGTCAAGAAGGAAATAGTTGTCAAAAAAATATACAATTTCTTTGAAATTCTCTGTCCATTGATTAAGCAGAAAAATAGTGCTACACCTACCGCAATTTCTCCCATTATACCCATGGAATAAGATATTTGTCCTAAACCACTATTTACAATCTGAACAGTGTACCAACCTTTGAATGGATTTACAAATTTCAGAATGCCAAACATAAACATAGCTATAGCTAAAAACCAAGTTGTAATTTTTGTGTATTTCATATTTTAATTGTTTAGAATTTCTGTAATTGGCAAATGGTCTTCTATATTTGTTCCGTAATGCACGGCTTTTATTATTCCATTTTCATCTATAATAAAATCGGCAGGCAATCTTGTTAAACTCCCATCTCGTTTGATTTTTCTTTGGAATAATTTATTCCCTTTTTTCATTGCTTCCTTTGGTTGTTTTTTTAAGCAGATCTAAGTATTTTCCAAAAAGATTTTTCGACTGCATACTTTTTATAAAGGGCAAATTTAGGATCGCCTATTACTAGAAATAGTATTGGAGTTTCAATGAGATAATCTTTTAAAACTTTGTTGTCCGATTCAAAAACAGCAATTATGTTGTATCCCTTGGATTGAATTTTATCATAATTTTCGATAAGCTCGTGAACCCTATAATTGCACACAGGACAACCTGCATACCTGAAAAAAGCAATCAATACTTTTTTTCCTTTA
This sequence comes from Sphingobacterium sp. SGL-16, assembly GCF_011043515.1. Classification (NCBI taxonomy): domain Bacteria; kingdom Pseudomonadati; phylum Bacteroidota; class Sphingobacteriia; order Sphingobacteriales; family Sphingobacteriaceae; genus Sphingobacterium; species Sphingobacterium sp. SGL-16. Next base: position 10,706 of record NZ_JAAKGQ010000061.1, read on the forward strand.
TAGTTGCTTAGATTTATGTATTCTCCATTTGTGTATCAATGGCTTCAAAATCGGCTGCTTTATCTGCAATATTTAGTCGCTGACCGTACGCCATATTATGGAATAATAACTGGGAAATGGCAAAGGCTAGGCATCTCATTGTGTACATATTTTGTCTTTTTAATCAAGGCAAAATTGCAGCTATTCGAGAAAGATGAATTGGTTAAAAAGTCCAAAAAATAGAAAAGAAGTTCCTTTGGTTATTTTAAAACTTGACACTTTCGGAAATTGGAAGGTGTTGAATTGTATCTCCATTTAAATAATTTGGTAAAATGAGAGGTATCGCTAAATCCGACTGCATAGCATATTTCCCTAACAGAAAAATCAGTCGATGCTAATAATTCATTTGCCTTTAAAAGTTTTTGGTTTTTCAGATAATTGGCAGGAGTGTCGTTAAAATAGCTTTCAAAATCTCTTTTAAAAGTAGATAAACTTCGGCCAGAAAGAATGGCCAATTCGGGTATCGTGATGTTTGAAAATAAATGGGCTTGAATGATTTCCTTAAAGTTTGCCTGTCGGGGTGTGAATAGGTGAGAAAACAAACTGATAATGTTGTCCGCATTGTTTGTTTGAAGTAGTAAAAGTAGGAGTTCTTTGATTTTAAGTTTCAATAATTCATCGTTCACCAAAACTGGATTTTGAAAGTAAAATTCCAGACTTGTAATAAAGTGATCGATTATGTTTTGTTTTTCAATTTTTTGAACGAAAGGATTGTTTCCATTAGATTTAATAAAACTTGGCACTTCGTCTTTGTATAACTCTTGTAGAATGTCCTTATGAAGATGTATTACGAAAATTTCACAATTTTTATGTTTAGATTTTTGCATAAGGTCTGCAAAATAGTTGCCACATTTCAGCAGCACACTTTCTGAAACATTTAAGTTTAAGTTTTCAATCGGCGAATTTAGTGTGCTATCACCATCTTTAATATATAAAAAGCAGGCTTCATTTTGAAAAACCGCACCATATCGAAAAGGTGTTTTGATGTGTAATTTTTCAATGACACATTTGTTTTTTAAGTTAAAGTGTTTTCTGTCTATTATCATCAGTTAGATTCAAGTTTGGGTGGCGTAATAGGTTTACAGCTTACGTTTTTAGCTTGGCGAAGTGACGAATTAGAAAGTCGAAACATTCAATTTTGCACTAACCTAAGCAACAGCTTTTTATTATTTTTTAAATTTAAAAGAAAATATAAAAGGCATTTGCAAAATCGAGGATAGAGGTAGTTATCAGTTATATGATAATCACTGAAATTTACCTCTTTCATTCGGAATAATTGCCGACTAATTATTAAATATACGCAATTGACTCTAAAATTAAACTTATACCCTTATACGGTAAATTTTGGAATATTGTCTGTTAATTGGTTTTTTAAAGCGCATTTTGTATTGTAAATATCCTAATCATAGAAAATAATATTCAAAATGCGCAATAGTATTCTTATTTATTAAAGTACTTGTTTAGTACATGTTTAAGGTCATCGGGAGTATCGATTGCATCATTGGAGTGCGAAGATATAGCTGTTTGAATTTTATAGCCATTATCTATCCAGCGTAACTGCTCTAGTGCCTCCATTGTTTCTAAGTCGGATAGAGGAAGAGCGGTCAATTGTTGTAAGATATCGATTCGATACCCATAAATGCCGATATGATTGTAATACGGTCTGTGGGCTAACCATTCGTTCTGTTTTACACCGCGCAAAAATGGAACAGCTTGTCTCGAAAAGTAAACGGCTTCACCTTTTCTGTTTAATACCACTTTTGGCTTGTTCTCATTGAAAAGTTCATCCTCTGATTCTACACGGCGTATTAGAGTAGCAATTTCGGTGTCTGCTTTACCAAAGCAAGAAGCTAGAAGGTCAATCTGTTGTGGATCGATAAAAGGTTCATCTCCTTGAATATTAATAGCTACATCAAAACCAACTAGACTAGCTGCTACCTCCGCACAACGATCAGTACCCGATTGGTGATCTTTGTTGGTCATCATCACATTGCCTGCAAAACTCTTCACATGATCATATATACGTTGGTCATCTGTGGCTACAATCACTTCCGATAGGGAAGTAGCATGTTTAGCCTGTTGATACACGCGTTGTATCATGCTTTGTCCAGCAATATCTATAAGAGGTTTTCCAGGAAATCGACTCGAATCGTATCGAGCAGGAATAATACCGATAATTTTCATATCGGAAATTTAGGGATTAATATTGAAAACAAAAAAAGTAGCCCGCAAAAATGCAGGCTACTTCGATTTGAATTATATTAAGGTTGATTAGCTACTAGTGAATGAATAATAACTCACGTAATTTTGGTAAAGGCCATTTCGCATCGTCAATGATTTTTTCCAATTTGTTGACGTGGTAACGGATTTCATCAAAATAAGGTTTTACTACTTCATCATAAGCGATAGATTTCTCACGAACATCTTCGATGTTGTTAGCTTTTTTACGCTCTTGACGCATAGCTTCAGCTTTCTCTAGGATAATGTTTGTATGTTTAGAGATACGCTCTACTAAGTTCAATTGAGAAGAGTAAGCTTCTTTGCTCAAACCTAAATCTTGAAGACCTTTAACGTTTTGGATCAACTCATTTTGGTAAGTGAATGCAGCAGGAGCGATTTGGCTGTTTACTACTTCACCGATCACACGCGCTTCGATTTGAAGTTTTTTGTAGAAGTTTTCTAACAAGATCTCGTGACGAGCTTCTGATTCGCGTTTAGAGTAGATGCCTAATCTTTCGAATAACTCTAAAGACTCTTCTTTTACATATACGTCTAATGCTCTAGGTGTAGATTTGATGTTAGACAAGCCTCTAGCTTCAGCTTCAGCAGCCCACTCATCGCTATAACCATTACCTTCGAAACGGATAGCTTTAGAATCTTTGATGTATTTGCGAACTACGTTCAAGATAGCAAGATCTTTTTTCGTTCCTTTTTTGATTTGTTTGTCAACTTCAGCTTTGAATTCGATCAATTGAGCCGCTACGATAGCGTTCAAAATAGTCATTGGCAATGCTGAGTTAGCTGAAGAACCTACTGCACGGAATTCGAATTTGTTACCAGTGAATGCGAAAGGTGAAGTACGGTTACGGTCAGTAGTATCCAATCTCAATTCAGGGATTTTAGGGATACCATGCCACAAGTTAGTTTCCGCTTTTACTTTCTTCGCTACGCGTGCTGATTCCACTTCTTCTAAGATTTCGTCTAATTGAGAACCTAAGAAGATAGAGATGATAGCAGGAGGAGCTTCGTTAGCACCTAGACGGTGGTCATTTGAGTGGCTCGCGATAGAAGCACGTAATAAGTCTGCATACTCATAAACAGCTTTGATTGTGTTTACGAAGAATGTCAAGAACATCAAGTTGTTTTTAGGAGTTTTTCCTGGAGACAACAAGTTTACGCCTGTATTTGTGATTAATGACCAGTTGTTGTGTTTACCTGAACCATTAACACCTGAGTAAGGTTTTTCGTGTAATAACACTTTGAAGTTGTGACGGATAGCCACTTGCTCCATTAAGTTCATCAACAATTGGTTATGATCGATAGCCAAGTTGATTTCTTCGTACATAGGTGCACACTCAAATTGAGAAGGAGCAACCTCGTTGTGACGAGTTTTCAATGGAATACCTAATTTCAAAGCTTCGTTTTCTAAATCTACCATGAATGCTAATACGCGCTCAGGGATAGCTCCGAAATAGTGGTCTTCTAATTGTTGACCTTTAGCAGACATGTGACCGAATAACGTACGACCAGTCAATTGTAAGTCTGGACGTGCGTGGTACAATGCTAAGTCTACTAAGAAATATTCTTGTTCAATACCTAAAGAGGCATTTACTTTAGTTACTTGTTTGTCAAAATATTGCGCTACGTCAGTTGCTGCTTTATCTACTGCCGCTACAGCTTTCAATAAAGGCGCTTTGTAGTCTAATGATTCACCAGTATAAGAAACGAATACTGTAGGGATACATAATGTTTTACCTGCAGGAGTTTCGTAGATGAATGCGGGAGAAGTAGGATCCCAAGCTGTATAACCACGCGCTTCGAATGTGTTACGGATACCACCGTTAGGGAATGAAGAAGCATCCGGTTCTTGTTGTACTAATGCATCACCAGTGAATTTCTCGATAGCATTTCCATTGTCATCAGGTTCGAAGAAAGCATCGTGTTTCTCAGCAGTGCTACCAGTCAATGGCTGGAACCAGTGTGTATAGTGAGAAGCGCCATTTTCGATAGCCCAAGTTTTCATAGCTTGTGAGATCACATCAGCTAATTCACGTGAGATAGGAGAACCTTCTTCGATAGCTTTGCTTAATTCTTTGAAAGTAGTTTTTGGCAAGTAAGCTTGCATTTTAGCTGCAGTGAAAACATTCTTTCCATAAATGTTAATTGCTCTTTTAGTGCTTACTTTTTCTTCTGGTAACGCTGTTCTAGAGGCAGCAGCGTTTACGGTTTCGAATCTGAAGTTTGACATCTTATGTTTGTTTGGTTGTATTTTTATTATCTATTTCGATTAATGATGACCAAAAATACACTTTGGTTTTAGATTTTTATAATTTTTTTGAAAAATTTTGAAAAAAATCATCAAAAAGTATGTTTTTGTAGATTTTTGTATTAAAAAATCATGATTTTTTGAGTAAAATTTGATTTTTGGATGCTAAAATTTGTAAAATATTGATTTTTGAGTGCTCACTTACTGAAAATGGTAATTAAAAAATTTATTATGTAAACATATTAATATTGGTGAATTGTGTAGGAGAAAATATTGATTTCTAATTTCAAGGATAAAGTCTGAGGTAAGATAGGGTAGGTTTAGGGTAAAAAATAAAAAGGTTCAGATTATTCTGAACCTTTTTATTCTGTAAAAAATGATTTTTATTGCGTCACTTCAAGACCCCATTCTATTCCTTTATCAATGGCTTTGACACCATTTTTGATCCAGTCAGCTGCAGGTTTTCCCTTCAAGAAGTGATCAAAGAATTGAGCCTGACGTTTTTGAATGTCTTTACGATTTTGACGTTGCATCAAATTGTGCTCGTCACCATTGTAGTTTAATAACCAAACAGGTTTTTGTAAACGACGTAATGCTGTAAACATTTCAATACCTTGATACCATGGCACAGCACCATCATTGTCGTTGTGCATAATAGCTACTGGAGTTTTTACTCTATCCAAGAAGAATAAAGGTGAATTCTCAATATATAAATCTCGGTTTTCCCACAATGTAGCGCCTAAGCGGCTTTGAGTTTTTTCGTATTGGAATTGTCTAGACATACCAGATTGCCAACGAATACCGCCATAAGCAGACGTCATATTTACTACAGGAGCGCCTGTCCATGCTGCAGCATACATATCCGTACGCGTAATGAGATGCGCTACTTGATAACCACCCCAGCTTTGTCCTTGAATCGCCATTTTAGATTCATCTACCCAAGGATTCTGCGCTAAGAATTTCATGCCTGAGTTTACATATTCTTCCGCATCTTTACCTGGTTGCCCAGTTTTATAGCGTATATCGGGAGAAAATACCAAGTATCCATTACTCACAAAATACGAAATCATTAAACGTGAAGGTGTAGGTGCAGGCTCGTGGTAGCTATATAATCCTTCAGTATGTGTTTCGTAAAAATAAGCGATGATTGGATACTTCTTATTTGAATCGAAGTTTTCTGGTGTATACAAGATACCTTCCGCAGCATATCCATTTGGTGTAGTCCATTGGACCAATTCTGCTGTCCCCCAATTGTAGTTTTTCTGTTGTGGATTGCTATCTGTAAGCTTGGTGAGGTTTACAAAGTCTTTTGTCAAATATAAATCTGGATATTCTGCATAATTTTCTTTAGATAGAGCATAAACTGTTTGGTCTTCGTTAGAAATTAATCTTTTGTAGACGTTTTTAGATTGAATAACTTCTTTTAACCCATTTTTCTTTGTTAAATCCAATTTAAAGAATCCATTTTCTTTTGATTTTTCGTTAAAAGAAGTTAGCAAAAGTTGTTTCTTAGGATTAATTACATTCGAAGGTTTGCGCGGATCATTATTTCTAAATATTTGAGCGCGTAAAACCACTTTATGTTGACGACCATAATTATTCGTAATATTTGATTTTGTCTTACCATCAAAACTCAAATACCAAATGTCGTATCGGTCATTGATATAAATACCTTTGCCATCTTCAGACCAACCTGCATAGCCATATGAACCTGCATATGCTGGCATATCGTTCGTTTCGTCGGCAAATGAAACGGTTAACCCTTCGGATAGGCTAGTTTCAATCTGCGTAGCAATGTCGTATACAGACCAACTAGATTTTTCCATATCATAGAAGACCACATGGGTAGCATTGGGTGACAAATAAGCCTGACCTACATGATTTTCTTTAATTACGCGTTTGCTTCCATTACTTGTGGACACCAAAATAATATCTTGCGGCGTAGACATAGACCATTGCGTAGCGATTTTATTTTCTTTTGAAGTCCGAGAGGTAATCGCCCATTCTTCAGTACCGTTGCTAGTGAAGAAGACTCTGCTAAAATTGTCATCTACTAAAGGAATCAATTTTTGAGTTTCTAAATTATAAATCGCGTCATAGTTTTTGGTACGTTCACGCCCTACATTGACTAATTGTTGCGTCATGAGATAGTCGTCTTGCCAGTGCCAAATATCCACTTTAGCGTGTTCAAAGTCTACTAAGGTTGTATCCTTAACCTTTGGAATAGGAGCGAGTCCTAACAAAAGCTTTTTGCCGTCAGCACTAAAAGACAGATTCCCATCTCCTGATACATACCAATTTGCTGGAATTCCTGCACTTTGTTTGTCTATTAGAACTGTGGCGGTATCAGTCTGACCATTGTAATTGTAAACTTTAAAGTTTTTAATCAACGCTTTTTCATTAGACTTATCAGCTAAGAAAACCAAACGTTGGGAAAGGTCGTCGAAACTAATATTTTTGTAATTGCCTTTTCCATTGCTGATTTTCTTTTGCGATTTTTTCGCTAAATCATATAAGTATAATCCTGCTACGCCTGAAGTATCTTTATCCGCTCCCTTTTTAGAGAAGATTAAATATTTTTCATTATCATCGAAATAATAGCTATCCGCTTTCCAGATTTGCACCGTGTCTTTGGATTGCAGATTGTACAATATCAATACGGTTTCTTTTTTAGCGGGAGCTTTTTTAGCTGGACTTTTCGTCGCTAAAGAATCTGTTTTTACTACTTTTGAAACCGTATCTTGTTTGGATGGAAGTTCTAATTCTTGCTGATAGGCGATGTAAGATTTGGTCAGCCGAGGAGATTTCCAGTTTTTTATAGCACCTAAGTTTAAGGATTCTTTGGTCAGTATATTAAATATTGCTAGCGAATCCTTCGGCATTTCATCCTGTTTTTTCTTTTTAATCTTGGCTTCGCGCGTTTCCTTATAATATGGTTTAATACTACTTATAAAGAACTTTTCATCTTCCGTGATTTTGGGAGAACTACCTCTTTCCAAACGAAACAATAAGCTATTTTTTGTATCTTTTAATTCGGTTACGGCATCACCTTCTTGAGGTGAAATAGTATAGTAAATGAATTTTCCAGTTTTAGAAAAATTTTGTGCAGAAATATTTTTCCAAGAATCAAATACGGAATGATCAATAGGCGGCTTTTGTTGTGCAAATCCAGATAAAGTTGCACTAACTAAAAGAGCACAAGTCAGTGTTGTTGTTTTCATTTGGGCTATTAAAGTTTGTAACAATAAAAATATGGATTATATACTTAGGATTTTGCAACAATTTTGGCACGTTAATTATATTTAATACGTTATATACTTAAAAAAGTTAAAATAATTATGAAATCTACAACCGTAATCGTCAGTATTATTGCTGCTATAGCGATAATTGGTGCAGCTTGTGTATTGGGAAGTGCCTATAAATACAAATATAAAGTCAACAATACTATCAATGTAACGGGAAATGCGAAGAAAGATTTTGAATCGGACATTGTGAAATGGTCGGCTTCATATAGTCGCAAATCAATGAATTTGAGCGAAGCTTCAGAACAGGTGAAACAAGATCGTGATTTGGTCAAAAACTTCTTGATTCAAAAAGGTATCAAAGAAAATGAAATTGTTTTTGATGCGGTGAGTATCATCCGAGATTTTAGTTATCACACCGACGAAAGAGGAAACAGCTACAATACATTCACAGGCTATAGCCTCAATCAAACTGTAAGTGTAGAATCTAGGGACTTGGATAAAGTGGATAATGCTTCACGTGAGATATCAGCTTTAATTTCTCAAGGTGTGGAATTGGCTTCCAATGCCCCGAACTATTATTATTCGAAATTAGAAGATTTGAAATTAGCGTTAATTGCTGAAGCTTCCCAAAATGCAAAAGTTCGTGCAGAAAATATAGCCAAAGAATCGGGGAGTAGTTTGGGGTCTTTGCTAAAAGCAGATTTGGGCGTATTCCAAATTACAGGACAAAACAACAATGAAGACTTTTCTTATGGTGGGGTATTCAATACGACTTCACGTGCTAAAACAGCTAATATCACCGTTAAAGTGAGCTACGGGCAATAAAAATTAAAGTTTTTTATTAAAAAATTCATTTGATATTCAGTTTATTACTGTTTGAGTGCGGTTTTTACGGTGGAAATATTTGGAATATTGGAATCATCTTTAGATATTTGCACACGTTCTGAAACAGTAAGCCTCTTTAGCTCAGCTGGTAGAGCAACTGACTTGTAATCAGTAGGTCATTGGTTCGATTCCGATAAGAGGCTCAGAATAAAATACTAAGGTCGCCTCCTTAGCTCAGCTGGTAGAGCAACTGACTTGTAATCAGTAGGTCATTGGTTCGATTCCGATAGGAGGCTCTAAATGTGAGAAATCACAGGTCTGGAGGGGTTCCAGAGCGGTCAAATGGGACGGACTGTAAATCCGTTGCTTCGGCTTCGAAGGTTCGAATCCTTCTCCCTCCACTCCAAAAGGCCTCTTTAGCTCAGCTGGTAGAGCAACTGACTTGTAATCAGTAGGTCATTGGTTCGATCCCGATAAGAGGCTCCAATAAAAGCTCAACTTCATTGAAGTTGAGCTTTTTGTTTTCTACTAACGTTGTAGGAATCTCGGGGTCATACC